>CAZYBA010000018.1:16648-19343 GCA_964646105.1 uncultured Armatimonadia bacterium | reverse complement strand
GAAACCAGCTGATATTCGTTCTGCCGCGCAACACGTTTTCCCGACCGAGCAGTTACAAATCGTCGTCGTCGGGGATCCTGCAGTCTGCCGAGCCGGCCTGCAAGCCCGATTTGGCAGCATCGACGAGATCCCGTTGGAATCATTCGACCTACGTCGCTCGGATCTGGGACTTTCCGCACGCCGAGATCGCTGACGGACCGTATGCCCATCCGCCCGGCATAAAAAAGGCCGCCACGATCCTGTGGCGGCCTTTGGTTCGCGATGTCACGCACTACGGCGCAACATCAATCTCCAACTTCACATTCTGGGGCTTCTTGATGCCGTCGACATCGGAGACCACCAACGTGACAACAACCTTGCCGGGCTTGGTGAAGACCTTGTTGACCGATCGACCAATCGCGTCTTCCTGAATGCCATCCTTGGCATCCCAGTCCCACACGAAACGCAACGTGCTCGCGCCACCCTCGGCATCGCCTTGGAACGGCACATCGTTGTTCGCAAAGATGTCCATTTCCTCAAGGGGCGCAACCGAGATATCGGTGTCGTCCGTGATCACCTGAATCTCACCGATCTGGAACTGCTGGTACTTGTCGCCACAGACCACCAGGCTCTTGAGCATGGCTCCCTGGCCCGCCGGAACTCCCTTGGCCGACTTGATCGCCGCAGCCAACGGGAATGTCACGGGCATGTAGGCGTCCGGATCGTCGGAAGGCTTCATGTCCAAGGGACGGATCAACTCGATCTTCTTGCCATCCGCCATCACCATCAGGAAACGCATCCGGTCGAACGGTGCCTTGTTCGCCAACGAACCGGTCGAACCGAAGCCTCCGCCCGGAAAACCACCCGGAGCTCCCCCGGGACCACCAATCCCGCCAAACCCGCCGGTCACATTCGAACCAGACGATTCATTGAAACGAACCATCAGGCGGACATACGTGTTGGGGTTCGCAAACGCCGGACCGAAATCGACCGGCTCCTTGAAATCAATGCGGCCACCTTGGTACAGACCATGCGTGGTCACCTTGATCGCCGCATCGCCCAAAAGTACGTTATCGGCAGTTGGCTCCGCGAGACCACTTCCCCACGAGGACAAACGGATATTGCCCGAGTTACCCTCGCCCCGGTACAGCGTGAACGTTACCGGTGCCGCACTGTCCTGAACAAAGCGCGCACGCGAAAGCGACCCGCTCGTCAGTAGACCGCCGCCAACAACGGCGAACAGTCCCAGCGCCCAAACTCCACGACCCAAGGCGGAAAAAACCGAACGGTTAGGACCCATGGCCTGACGCATATCCTTTCT
Source organism: uncultured Armatimonadia bacterium (assembly GCA_964646105.1). Taxonomy (GTDB): domain Bacteria; phylum Armatimonadota; class Armatimonadia; order Armatimonadales; family Armatimonadaceae; genus CAIRTT01. The sequence continues at coordinate 18,043 of CAZYBA010000018.1, read as the reverse complement.
CAACCAAACCAACCGCGTTTCCGGCCAGGCATCCCTGCGCAGCCGAGAAACATTCCGGTCATTATACAACGCATATCGGAGGAATCCTCCCCGCTCCTCATCCCGGGGGCGGTCCGGCCAACGCCGCCGCCAAAACCCGCGCCGCACGCCAACGCCACCGCGGATCGCGGACATGCGCACGATCCTGCGCGGATGTCAATGTCGCAAACTCCACCAATACCGACTCCGGAACCGGATTGCGCTCCGGATTCAATACCCCCAAATCACGCTTCAACACCGTCGGCCGCTCCGCGGCAAGCCCCGCACGCTCCAACCAACCCACCAACGGCTCCACCAATTCCGGTCGACGCGAACGAATGTCGTGAACCACCGCCGCTCCGCGGACATCCGTGCCCGGCACCGCGTCGAAATGCAAGGAGACAAACACCACACGCTCGCTTGGAGAACGGGATCGCCATGCCGTTCCCGCGACCGCCGATCGCCGATACAAACCACTGTCCCCCTTCACCCCCACCTTGACGGGACTGCCATCCCACGTGAATACGGCATCCCGCGGCAACGCCAACGGCGGCTCCGACTCTCCCTCCCGCCACACACGACGCCACTCCGAAGACTCCACCGTGGTCAAGACACGCGCCCCAGCCCCAACCAACACCTCCCGCAACACCACCGCCATGCGTGTCGTCAACGCCGCCTCGGCAACTCCCCCGTGCATTGCTCCCGGATCCCGACCACCATGCCCGGGATCCACAACCACCGTGGTTCCCGACAACGCACCGGGTCCGAGACGCGGAACCACGTCCGGAACCACCCGCCGGCCGACATCGGGTCGACACCGCAACACCCCGACAACCACCGCCAACAACAACCCTACAAGCCAACAACCGACCGGAACCCCTCGGCGCCGTCCCCGTCGACGACGTCCCGGCACGTTCCCGCGCACCCCACCGACACTTCGGGGACCTACCGGAGGCAAACGACCATTCATCCATTCCACCCCGAAGCCACCCCACCCGGGAGGAGGAGGGCGCATGGCCAAAACGGAACGTCCCCTCCGTGGAAAACTCCGAAATCCCCGACACCTGGCCGCGTTTCCCCGAAGCCGAACTCTTCTTCCGAACACTCCTCAACGACTTCACTACCCACAACCCGCCCATCGCCACGTTGCGCGGCACACTCGCCGCCGTCGGTGTCGACATCGCCACGCTCGTCGATCATTGGATCCTTCCCGAAAACTCCGTCGATCCGAAAACCCTCGAAAGCTTCGGACTGGAACAAACTACCCGCAAAGCAGGAGACCGCGTCTGGGAGACTCGCGCCGCACGTCTTCCCGGAGTCCGATTCAAAAACCGACCCGCTCCCACACTCGCACTGCGCGTCGAGTCCATCGATCAA
>CAZYBA010000018.1:15912-16638 GCA_964646105.1 uncultured Armatimonadia bacterium | reverse complement strand
CCACTCGAGACGATCCACGGGACACCGGACAGCCCCTATCGCTGCGGGCACCGCAAACTCCCTGTCGGCGAACTCATGCCCATCGAACGACGCGGAACGCGGGAATACACTCCAGGAACCCTCTCTCCCGAGCACGCCGACGCATGCCTGAGATTTCTCGACATCCTGTCCACTCGAAACCGCCATCAACCCGAAACCGATACGGTCGCCGAACTCGACAGATGGTTTGGCGACGTCGCCACATTGGTCGGAAACGGTCCCGCGGTGGACGCCTTCTTCGAATCGGAACGCCGGTACTACGAATCCCGGAACTCGGCCGCCCGCTGGCAAAAGGCACGCCAGGATCTGGTTGGCATCGGATGGGCAAACCATGACCACCACACCTACCGCTGCACCCGCGAAATCTTCCAACCACTGCTCCAACTCTTTGTGAACATGGGCTTTGTCTGCCGGGAACGATTCCATGCCGGCACCGACGCCGGTTGGGGAGCGCAGATACTCGAACACCCTGACAGCGATGTCGTCCTGTTCGTGGACGTCGACCTGGGTGCCGGAGAAGAAAACGTCGACTTCCTCCAACAACCACTGGCCCCGCGCAACGCCAAAGGGACCATCGGACTCTGGTGCGCACTCCATGGATCCTCGATCGGCGCTGCCGGACTCCACCATCTGGAATGCGAGTTTCTTCACGACATAGTCCGCGATCAATACCAAGCCGCGGGCGGA
>CAZYBA010000018.1:0-15892 GCA_964646105.1 uncultured Armatimonadia bacterium | reverse complement strand
CCTGCCGCCGTTCACCAACCTTCCCGTCCTCTGGCAGGCGTTCACCGCGGCCGAACCCTGGAAGGTCGATCCGCAACGCCTTGAAGTGCTCATCCGCGATGGAATCCTGACAACCGAGTCGGCACGCCAATTCGCCGAACACGGCGCTCCCGGTTCCCACCTCGAAATTCTCCAACGCTGGGAGGGTTGGAAGGGATTCCACAAAACCGCCGTCAGCAAGATCATCGCGGAAACCGACGCCCGCCGGTAAACGCTCTCCCCCAAGGCACACCGGTGCCGTCCGCGCAGCCCACGACCGCGAAGACACATCGCCTAACGGGCGGATCATCCCGACAATCCCGCGCGGTACACCGCCAGACCGCGCGCGAGCGACCGAAACGCAAATCGTCCACAATCGATTTCCACAGGCGGCAGCCACACAAAGCCGGCCGATTCCTCCGAAAGCAGAACCTCTCCCCCCGGCGGCAACTCCGCATGGAAAACCAAATCCATCGTGGGGTACACCACTCCCCCAAACGCGTAACGGTTGGGAAACGCGCAAACCCATCCCAGTGCCCCCAATGTCACGCCGGTTTCTTCAACGACCTCGCGCCGTAACGCCGACTCGGCATCTTCTCCCGGTTCCGCAAATCCCCCGGGCAACGTCCACAAGCCCAGACCGGGATCTTTCGAACGCTCCAACAGCAAGACCCGCCCGGCACCGTCCGTCACAATGGCAGACACCGACGTCGAGACATTGAACCAAAGCGAAAAACCACAATGCGGGCAACGATAGCAGCGTAAATCCAGATCACTACCTGCCTCGACACCACATCGGGGACAAAAACGAAACAAGGCCGCCGCATCGCTCTCCATCAAACCGGCTCCAGCAACATCGGATCGTCGTTGGCCACATTGCCCACCCGGCGACCGACCGGGACGGCCTCCATTCGACCCGCGTCAATCCCCGGGAATGCCTCCGCCAAATCGCCAACCGTCGCATGCGCGGTATCCAGCCAAGCCGACTCGAATCGACGATCCAGTATCAACGGCATACGGTCGTGAATTCGCCCAACCAAGTCGTTCGCCGCATTGGTGAGGATCGCCACCGAACGCAACGGCGAGCCGTCCGGGGCTATCCATTCGTCCCATATTCCCGCCATTGCGAACAACGCACCGCCATCCACGGTGAAATGGTACGGTTGCCTGGTCAGACGATCCCACTCGTAAAACCCATCCGCCGGTACCAAACACCGACGTCGCTTGATCGGAGTGCGGAACGCCGGTTTCTCCGCAACCGTTTCCGAACGTGCGTTGATCATCTTCACCCCGATCGCAATGTCTTTCGCCCAGAACGGGACCAATCCCCAACGCATGGGCTCCAACAACCGTTCGGAATCGGGACCGTGCGCGGTTATGACCGAAATCGGTTGTGTGGGTGCAATGTTCCATCGGGGAACGACAGGAAACAACGATCCTCCCAAATCGAACCGAAGTTCCAATTCGGTTTGATCATGGTGCTGGGTAAATCGTCCGCACAACGTTTCGCTCCTTTTTGACCCTTGCGAAAAAGAATCGGCCCGCGACTTGCATCGCGGGCCGCGTGAACCGTCGCCGGGTCAGAACCGACCCGAGAAACTCGGAATTTCGAAATTCGGAGCGATTGTCTGGTAGAGCAGGTCGAATCCACTGGGCAGGTTGTCTCCCGGCACCAACGGACGCGCTTGCCTACCGCGGGAACTTGTCCAGAACATCCAGACCTTGCCGGGCAACAACGTCGGATCTATCGCCGGCGCCGGTCCGTTCACCCGGGACAAACGAGCAGTGGCATCGTAACGATCCACGAAGAACGACACTTGTCCTTCATTAACCGCCCGCTGCATTGGGATCTGGCTGCCGATTGATGAGGCGTCCGTATTGCCCAATTCCTCGACAAACTCCAGTTGCGAGGTCGCAGTCCGCTCCTGCGTCGCGGAACCGCGCACAGCCACATACCGAACCGTGACGTCCTGACCTTCCCACTCGGACGCAACATAAATGCGTCCCGCAACAAAGTCGACCTCGTACGAAACCGGACCGACTCCCGCAACGCTCACCGACGCGACTGCCGGGATCTGCGGTGCGCCGACCGACACCGGTTCCGACAGAAGAATGGTCTCGTCCTTGTTCAATCGACCCGACGGCGCAATCCCCTCGGACCGGAGATCGATACCGACTCGGCGAGCCGTGAAGTACAGGGACGCTGGCCGGTTCGCCGACGATCCCTTGCGCCAGAACACCCATTGGCGACCGGTCGGCAATGCGGCCGGCCCAGGACGACGGACCACACCCGGATAGGCCCCGGTCCCCGCCGCGAGCGGCGTGTTGTCAAGCCATTGGGAAGGTTCGACATCCGCAACCGTATCGGCAGTCAATCGATATGCCTGCGGTTGATACGTGGCACGAACCGTATCCCGCATGGTCGGAGCCCCGGCACCGCGGAATCGGACCAACCCGGCAGCAGTGTCCACGTAAATGTACAGGACACCCCCCCCGGACGATACGGCTTGATAAAGGACATCCGCCTCGGAGTCGAATTGCCAACGACGATCATCGGTCACCACCGCCGAGCCATCCGCCCGATTAATGGTCACCTTCGGCAGGAACGGCCGGTTCCCCAGATCGCGGACCCAACTGACATGCCGTCCCCGCCACACCAATTCACGACCTTCCTGGATCAGGCGCTCGTCCCGGACAAGCGGAAGCGTCACCGGCACCAAACGTGCCGAACGCCCTGCGCCGCGGACCGCAAATCGTGACAAGAACAGATCCGGATCCGCACCACCCTTGAGGGAACCGGAATAGGTCACGTCCACCACCGGCGTGTTGCCACCGCCGACCGATGCCAACCGACGGAATACCGGACTCGGATTGGATGCCGCGACGATCGATGTCGGGATAGGTACCACGAACTCGATCGCCTCGCGCTTTGCTCCATCCGCGGGTGTATCGTTCGGAATACCCGTCGCATCGGCAGCACGCGGACTGTACAACAAACGCATCTGGCCCGCCGTGCCTCCGTGGTAGAAGGCGAACGTCGTGCCTAGAGCACTGTCATATGCGGTTCGAGGAGCCATCCGTCGCGAACCCGCATCCGGATTCTCAAACCAATTTCCAAACAAAACCGGTTCACCATTTGCATCCAGCCGCGCAAATTGGACCGTCTGGACCGACGTCGCGCCCGGAATCGTGTCATCGAATGTCCAGGTCAGCAACGCATTCGGTGCGGTCGGACTCACATGCAACACCGATGGCGATGCGTAATGGAACGTTTCCACACGGTCACGACGAATTACCGTCGGCGTCGTGAACCATCGGCCTCGGTTCGCGGCCGGATTCGCAACCGGCAAACCGAAGTTCGCAGCCACGAATGTACCCAGCGACTCGCTCCAGTTCATATGGGTCCGGAACAACAAGAACGGATCACCCGCACGGGTACGAGCCACGCCCGACGATGTGGCATTCCGTAGGAAATACACATTCAACCGACCATTCGCCCCACGGTACGCCGCGGCGTTCAACGCCGAAGCCGGACGCCTTTGTGCATCGATCAGCGGGTAGGAATCAACTCCCGGCAGCAACCCGGTAAATCCGACCTGAGCGAGGTCGTAGGCGCCAAGCTGACCTGTGATCGGAGTCTCCGCCACAGTGACCTTGAGGTCGATCGCCGGATTGGTATGGGGCTGATACTCCAAGCCAGACGGATTTCCGCTGGCATCCGATAGCAGAGCCCGTGCCCGCAAGACCCCTTCCCCGGCGGCCGGCAGGATCGGAGCCGCCCCCGGATACCGGAACCCACCGTTTCCGTCCACCCCATTGACGCCCGAGTAACGTGGACCGGCCGGTTGAATCGAACCGTCGCCCGCCAGGACCGGAACCGGTTGGAATCCGTTCACTGGATCCGTGTCGTGATCCTCGAAGACCGACAACATCGGCGGACCACCTGCCACGGTCGCGTACCGGCTTTGGTAAGTCCCCACCGGTGTTCCGTGCGGAATACCCATTCCCACCATCGGCTTGACCGGCTCGGGTGTAACCACTCCGTACGGTAGCAACGATTGCCCCGTTGGCAGGTCCGGGAATCCCAACACCGAGGGGGTCGGAGCACCCGGGCGTGGCTTGTGCAAGGTATGCCGGCCGCCGAACGGCGCGTAATACCGCTCGTAGACCGTCTTCCCGTCCGCCGGCGCATCCATCAACGTTCGCAACACCGGATCCGAACCGGTTCGGAACCAGCTGTCCCATGCCGCATCGTAGGACCGGTCCAGCGAGGTAACCACCTGCGGCATCACGTTCGGAACAAACAAACGTGCATTCGGATCCGCACCGAAACTGAGAATCCCGAATCGAGGATCGACGGTCTCGGACCGCATGCCGAAGGGGACATTCTCGATCCCGGTTCCCGGCGTCGACGAGTTGGGCAGTTCCACGCGTTGCGATGCCCGCAGATTCCAGAGGTTGACATTTCCGGTGTTCTGAATTGTGAACGGTCGGAAGAACGGTGCATACGGTTGTCGAAGCGGCGGCGGAGCAAGCCCGGCCTGCTCGGCCGCATCGAATGTTCCACCGTAACCCAGGTTTCCGTTCTGGATGCCAAATCCCGCCGGCAAAGCCCCCAGATCCACAGGCGACTCCGTCGCACGCAGGCCCATGTCCACCGGAACACCGAGCCAGAGTTCAACCACACGGTATGGCTCCTCTCCGTTCTGGCTGTCCCAGACACCATTCCCGTTGGCGTCCACGTAGACCCGCATTCGGGTGGTGTAACCGAACGGCGTAACCGTTCCGCCACCGTTGAAGTTGGAACCATTCCAGGTCTGCAGTTTCCGATTGCCGATGCCACGTGGCAGTTGCACCGGGCCGTTCCCAGCCACCACCTGCGCTCCGTCCTCAATACTCGGCGCCTCATACGTCGATGTCAGGCTATGCATCGCGACCAAATTGGCCGGTTGGTGCCGGGGAATCCGCACCTGCACCGACGCAGCGAACGGTCCGGACGATGCCGAAAGCGGGCCGACTATCGATGCCGGATTGGGATTGGTCTCCAGATTGACCGTTCCCCCCGGCAACGTAACCGATCCGGCCACGGCATCTGCACCTGCGATTCCGACCGAGACGGCCGGCGTTCCCTGGACCGCGGCCGACGCAGCAACGATATCGGGATAGTCGGGACTGAGGTTGCCCAAGGCCAACGCCGAACCGGATGTCGCGCCGCCGACACGTCGCTTCCAAGGTTGCGGTTCGGTCAAGCCGGTTTCCCACGGCAACGGATTAATTCTGCCGTCCAGGCCCATGCCGACCGGTGTCAACCGACCATTGTCGGTCCCGGCATCGGCGTTCGGGATCGCTCCCGGCCACCAACGCCAAATGAGATCGTCCATCACCTCGACCCGGACCCGGGACAAACCCGCCAACAGACTCCGGTTCACAATCCGTAGGTTCCGCTGGTCGTTGGACAGGTCGGTAGACCCGGATTGACCATGGTTGACATAACCTGCCGACGACGCCACCGGCATGTAATACACCGGGTCGTCACCCCCGTTGGCATCCCGGATTCGCTGCAGGAAACGCGGGTTCCGGGACAGGGTCCCGCCCGAAAAGACATAGGGGTCCGGGTCGAAACGCGTCACCGTGTTGCCGTTGCTCAACGCTTGGCTGTACTCCGATCCGCTTCGGTCTGGATCGGGAACGCTTGCCGATCCGGTTGACGGAATCAAAGCCTTGGCAGTATCCCCGTTGCGGAACGGACCGATTCCATTTGCCGGAGGATCACCCGATCCCTTGGGAACGGAGACCGGACGAATTCCCGCCACCGTACTGCGCGTGTCCAACAGGAAACCTTGCACCGCCAACGGATTCGCAATGAAAAACACAGGATTGCGCCGATCAAGAATCTGGTTCGCAAACGCTCCGCCGACAATGTTCACCACAATCTGCCTACCCGCACGGGTATCGGTGGCCTGCACCGTCGCCGGAACCTGGCTAGACACTTGAACGTCAATCGGCACCCCGGGCGTCACCGGCAATCCAGCACTTCCGTCCACGCGGAATTCGAAGAACGCAACACCGAGCTGCGCTGGAACATGCCCGGCCGGTGTGTCCACCGGCGGTACCGCATAGGTACGATCGTAGGGGTAGGTTGCCAGCGGGCCGGACGCAACCCGTTCGACCGAAACCGTTCGGGTCACCGCTTGGCCACCGCGAGGCGTCAGGCGCAGAGTCACCGTGAACGCCGGAGGAATGGGCGGAACCTGTGCCGGCGGAGTACTCGAGTCGTACGAATTCCGGACGGTCACGTCCCAAACCACGATGGGAATCGTCTCGCCAAACTCGAAGAAATTCTTCTTACCTTTCGCGGCACGCGACAACACCGGCGAAGTCGCCGGCACACCCGTTTGCAGACCGTCCCTGCTGGGACGAAGCGGGTTGCCAGACTGTGCGGCAGCACGCAGGTTCAGGAAATCTTCGAAATCAAAAATATCCGCCTTGAGTTGCCCTTGCCCGGGATCACTGCGCCGAACAATCGCACCACCGACGAATCCGGTTGGCAAGCCACCCAGTCGACGTGTGTACGAAGGCGTAAAACCGTAAACCAACCCGTCATCGCCGCCTGCAAAGACCCACGTCGCATTGTGGCCCGCGGGATTGATATTCGCGCCCGGAACCGGCAGGCTGCCAGAGGGCAATCCGATATTGGCAGCCGCACGCTCGGCATCGGTTTCCGGATACTCGCTACCGGATCCGCCGCCACCGACAGCGGTACCCAACCCGCTGTAGCCGGGCAATCGAATCTTCCCGGCTTCATTCGGATTCGATCCCGCCGGCGTCGCATACCGTTTGTCGTAAAACAGCCCGTTCAGGTCCAGCGGCTGACCGGATTGGCCGGTATGGCTGTCGACGGGTACTGTCGCGGTTGCCGGCCCCGCAAAAACACCCCTTGGTTGAAAATGCGGACGAGGCTGGTCCCCGAAGTCAGGGCTGGTAGCCGATACCTGGGGTTCATTGGGCGGGTAGAAACGAAATGCCGATGACGGGTCTGCGGCCATTTTGCCCGTGGCAGTACGCCGCAAATGATGGCCGGAGTCACGCGACGGCAGATAAGCATTCGTGACCACCGCGATTCCCGAACCCGGACCGCCCGGTCCGAAACGGGAGACCAAATGCGTGTGCAGGTCGTTGAAACGTTCCGGATCCTCCGTGGTCGCCCAACCCAACGCCGCGGTGGTTTCACCTCCACCGCCTGAAACCCGACTGGGAAGGCTGGGATCCTCCCCCTCGATGTTGGTATTGAGCGAATGCAAGAATCCGCCTGCTGTTGTTACAAACAAGCTCGGATACTGGTACGCATCGTTGTCCGGTTGCCCGGATCCACCCGAGGGCGCAGCCGCGAACGACTCCGGCCAAGACCCACGCGTGGTTGACAGCGGATCGTCAACATCCTGATTTCCGTAACGTCCGGTCAGGTCGAAGATCGGGAATACAACATCGGACAGCAACGGCTTGGTCAGGTCGTAACCAAACGGAAGGTACAGCGCGCTGGCCTGAAGGCTCAGCCTTCCGCCCAACGACGGCGCATCGTCGGTGGGAATCGGCGGAACCGACGGGGAGTACGGCGCAGTCAAGCTCACGCGGTTGGGAACGGTAATGCCCGCTCCCGCAGATGTCAAACGCAAGGCCGCAGTCTCGGCGGTATCGTTGTTGCGGTTCTGCAACGGACCCGCTGTCACGACAATCTGACCATCCACCGACGACGAATCGCCGAGCAAGGGGATGGTTCGTGCAAGGATGCGCTTCGTCCCAAGATTCAGGGAGGCACGTCCCGAAACATTGAACGTCGGATTCGCGGGATTGTTGGGATCGTTGGGATTCACCCGGTCCGCAACGGCTTCATCTCCTGGAACCAAAGTGTTCGCGGGCAACGGTGTCGGTTGTGTAGCGCCCGAGGCTCGCCAGCGCAACAACACACCCGTCCGTTCGTCAATATCGATCGCAAACATGCGACCGACTCCCCCGACATAGACGGTCGGTACAATTCGTCGAGCCGGTTTTCCATCGGCACCACCGGCCGTCGGCGCGTTTCTTTTCGCAATATCCGGCTGTGAAGCACCGCCGCTGTAGGTGTCATAGACATTGCGATAGGTCCAAACAGGAGACGCAGTCCCGAACGGCCCAAGTTTGGACACAAACTGATCAACGGGTTGGGAATACACCACCGCATTCGCGGCTGGTGTCGGTACGGCAGGTGGAACAACCTTCGCGCTCGACCGGGTCGGCATCGGATTGGTAAGGAAGTCGCGCCGATCTCCGAACTGATCGAGCAGAATCAATCGGCCCTGACGCGGAGACTCCGGCGCGTCGGCGTTGAGGTCATTGGTGGCGACAACGACATAACGACGCATGCCGGAAAGCGCCGATGGCGCGTCCGGGTCCAGGAACGGAAAATCCATCAGGACAGGTGCGGAGAGAATCGGCCCAGACACCGTGGTCGGTTCGGCCAACTTACGCCCGGTGAAGACCTTGCTGTTGTCGATGGGGTCGTTCAAGCCATTGGCGACCGCATCGATGTCACGGTATCGGTTCGGCCAAGTCCAGCGCGGACGGATGGTTCCTTCCTTCAGATCCGGGCGCCCCCCGGGCAACGCCGGGATTTCGTTGTGGAACCGAACGTTGTCGTTCAACGCCGCTGCCGATTTGGCGGTCGGCGGCAAAATCGGAGATCCGCCCGATGCCGGATTGTCCCCGGGTGTTCCGTCCCAGACCATGTTGGTCTCATGATCCGCACTGGTCACCGGACCATCCCAGTCGAGACAATAGACCCGCCCCTCGGCCGTCGTTACGTAGACTCCCTTGCTCGTCACCGACGGAGTAGCCCTTGGCGCTCCCACCGCCGATACGGCCGGGGTCGACGAAATTGAACCCAAAGTCTCGAACCACCAACGCAACTCGGTGCGGTGGATATCCGACGGTGTCAACGCACTGTGGGCAGGATGCGTACTGCTGAACGTTTGTTCGCCTTTGCGGAAAGGCAGTTCCGCGGGCAACGCGGTCGTGATATCGACGCCGGCGTTCGCACGCGCATCCATCGCATACAACACGCCGTTTTCGTTACCAATGAACAAACGCGGTTCCGCAACCTGCCGATCCAGATCAGGCTTCCCATCCTCATCAGCCCACGCGACCACGGGAGCCGATCCACGGAAGGCGGCAGTCACCGGTACTTCCGTCTTCAAACGGCGGTTGTATCGCTCCAATGTCTCCGCACGCGGTCCGGCGAGGACGCGCGGCGCCGACGTCGGGCTGAAGGTCCACAGGACATTGGTGGATCCGGGAACGGTGGTTCCCAGGACGGACGTATCGGCATTCTCAATGTAGCGGTTGTCGTTGTTGCCGAACGGATCGATTGCGTAAACCACCCCGTTCGCAGCCGCAACATAGGCAACCGGCATCGACACAGGCGACCATGTGCCCGGGGCAGTCGGACTCTCCGCGGAGTAGCGAGACCGGAAGGAATCCGCCACGCCGGTGACCGCACCCGACGCATCACGCACGGGTACCTTGACACGCCCGAGAACCGGGATTTGATGGGCAACCGTGATTCCACCGCTGACGTCCCCGTTGGGGTTGTCGCCATGCCCACCGATATAAACTTCCTCTTCCGAGATCACACCATCGGAATTGCGATCGTATGTCACAATTCCCGGAATGCGATAAACCGGATTTCCCGATGGGTCGGTACCGATTTGCGGATTTCGCAATCCACCCGGAATGTGCGTACGGTCCGGAAAGCGCCAAACCGGTGTCCCGGTCAACCAGTCCAAGCCCCAAACACTACCGAGCGAAAGCGAACGCGTCCCATCCTGTTCGGACTCCGGCACGCCGACTTCGGGATCAACCCGGTAGTCGGCCCGTCCGACAATGACCTGCATGTGCGAGAAAAACGGAACTGCGTTTCCCGAGCCGTCCCGGTAAAGTCCGTGGTTTCGCGCCTCGATCGGCGCCACCTGGCTTGCCCCGTTCAACGGGTCGTTCAGCGAACTCGGCCCTTGGAACAGGGTGGAGAAATCGGCCGCATCGAACCCAAGACCAGGATTGGCGACATACGCCGGGTCCAACGGATTGTTGACAAAATCCGACGCCCCGTATACCGGTCCCGCAGCGGGTTGCGATGGCAGCGATCCGGCGGCGAGGCGACGACCGCCATGAGGTCCGACCACCACCGGTGTTGAACGCACCGACTGAGGTCGCTGAACAAACTCAACCGCATCCGCCACCACAAACCGATCCGGAACATCGCCCTCCGTACTCCGGTCCAGTTCGACCCGAGCACGACGCGACGTGTTCCCAAATGCCACCCCGTCGGCAAACGAACCGGCGGACGAATAACTGGCGTCACTGAGGAGTGGAAAATAGGCCGGTTGCCCATCCTCACCCAATAAATACTTCCAGCCACCCGTCTGCTGATTGACCACACAGACCTTGGATCGATACGCGATTCCGCCGCCAGGGCGCGGGACGTGGTAATGGACGACGTAACGGGCATCCGAAACACGATTCTCGTTCGCGGCCGCGGCAGCCGGCACCGGAATGTGCACACGAATGGCATAACGCGTAACCGATGCCGAACTCCCAGGGACATACGGATACCAGGCAAAGATCGACGGGTCCAGAGGATTCGCCCCGGGAACCGCGTTGGTGCGTGCCACCGCGGGAGCACGATGGTAACCGGAACCTACGTACAGTGACGACGGCCCCGCCTGCAGCCCTGTCGCGGACCAAGCAGCGCCGATCGACACCCTTCCGTCCGGATCGAGGGGAGTTCCCGCCACCACCGGAGGCGTTACAGTCCCTGCCTCGTTGTCGAAATTGATCCCGGGGTAAAGCAACCCAGACATGGTCTGCCCGGCGCCCTGCCCCCTGCGACGCCCCTGGGCGTCACGCGGAAACGGAAACGTCCACCCGTCCATCAAAAGGGGCGAGTCGATGGTCTCCTGGCCAACCCGGGCATAGGGTGCTTGGTCGAAAAAGCGATTTCCATTGGTTACACCCCATAGGAAATCCGCCGTCATTCGTCCCCTGTTTTGATTGTTCCCGTGAGGCTTGGCAGCCGGATTCGCCTGAGACGATCGCTCGTCAGCTCGCTGACGCGGCGCAGGAGGGTCCAGTTGCGCGGCGGCAGTCCCTACCGAACATGCCACTGCGGCCAAGGTGAACGCGATTCTGCGGGACTGGGTGATCTTCATGGCATTTCCACTGGGGGGAAAAAACAAACCTGCGTTAACGAACCGGGTACCTAACCATTGCGTAAAAGAGCGGTCCATGGATCAAGGCCTGTCCGCCGACAACGGCTGTTCGATCAACGACGTATTGCTGGTGGTCGATCCCATGGTTTGCTGGTTTCGATTGAGCGATGGATTGGTGTTGCGTATCGGACGTATCTTCGGAACCGAGAACCCCCCGAAGCGTCCCCCGTTGGCCGTTCCGTCCGAAAGCACAATCGGCTCCACCTCGAAAACCTCGCCGTGGAACAGGCCGTCGACAAACCAAGGGCTCGACCCACTCCAGGAGTTGGTGATCAAGAAGTTTCCGTTGAACAGACGCCGTACCGACGTTGGATGGAAGCGCGGCAGACTCGTGTTCCCCAACGATATTGCTGACCCGACGGCGAGCCGGGGCTCGAGGCTGTTTTCGCCGAACGCAGCAGTGACATTCATCTGATCGTAATGAGACTGTTCAAACGACCACGTCACTCGGCGGCGCCCTGTTGCATCCGGTTCGACTTGCCAGACACCCTCGGAGTCGCAGATCAGATAAACCTGTCTCAAACCCGATGGCCCGGGAAGGCTCAATTGCTCGAAATAGGTTGGCTTCTCAACCCGACGAGTCCGACCATTGGGAAGAACCATCTCGTTGAGGGTCGTTTCCACGAGGCCGTTTCGGGCGGATTCGGTCGAAACCGGATTGGATCCCACCGGTACCCAGGGATATCCCGAGCCTGTCGGTGTGCCTACCGCCGGCCAGACAGCCGGTGGAAGGACAGCTCCCGCACGGTTACGCAGCGAAAACCATGTGTTGTATGGACGGTAGTCGAGGCGCACCAACGACCCCCCGATCGAATCCGCATCGATGCCGTCGGATCCGGCCGTTGTCGAATTGCCAACCACCGCAACAACAACGGGAACGCCGATGACATCTCCAACCGGTAAAAGAACCCGTTGGGCGCTCAGGTAGCGCAATGCCCGACCTTCCTTCGACTTGGTCCGAGTGACCCAGACAACCACCTGCTCGCCGCGTTGCCCACCGATGTTGCGGTAATTCCCGTTACGGTCGAAGTAATCAACCACTTCGACGATCCGATAATTGCCTGAGTCCACCACAAGGTAGTGGGCCTCGTAGCCGATCGGCACTCCGGTAGGATCCGCAGGATCCGGAGTAGGTTGTACATAGAGCCGAACATCGGTCGGCGTGTCCAAGGTTGACGGATCGCCGCTGGAGAGGATCGCAAACGGATCGTTGAGACGAGTCAATTCCCAGCGAATGCGCCCGCTGCGATCCACACGAACCACCCGATGGTTGCCGGTATCCGCGATCAGATAGTCTGAAGACGACAGTTTGCGGACCGCTCCCGGCCGCGACAATTCACGCCGGGCAAATGCCGTCCTTCCCGTTGCGGGAGGATTCGCGATTCCGAGTGGCTGCGACGGGTCGAAGACTGGCAATTCGCCTCCGACGACCCTTTCCCCAACACTCGAATCCAGAGTCCAGGTCGCCGATCCATCGGCTGCGACTTCCACCAGCCGCTTGGTGTCGGCGACGACCGTGGTCGCAGCCTGATAGGCGCGGGTACCGGTTATCGTGTTGACAGCCACAACCCCTTCGCCAACAACCGGTGCGCCAACCGCGGCAGTCCCCAGCGACCGGACCCATCGAACATGATTGACACCGATCGGGACCGGCATCCCGGTCCCTGCATCCAACAACGATCCGGCAACCCCGAGAACCTGTTCGCCGAAACCGACACGCACCCCAGGATCGTTTTCCGACGGATCCGAATCCAGAGCGACAATATTGCCGTCAATCACCAGATAAATAAACCCACCGGACAATGTCGCACCGGCCGTGGGTCGCCCCGGGAGGACGTAGTACCAAAGGATGGGAGTGTAATTTCCCCCAATCACGCGGACGGTCCCCTCTTCGTTGGTCGTCGTCTCGCCGGCCACCACGGGAGTCGGTGTGAGCACCACGGTAACTGCGGACTGCGCACCGGACGGTGTGTAGGCAACTACAAAGGACTGGGTCGACGAAAAGCGAGCGCCGCTGGGATGACGCATATCGGTCACGACCAGGCGACCGCGTTTCGGGTCGCCGGTAAGTTGGAGCGACGACGACACCGCATCGTTACCGACCGCCGGCAGAATGGCAGTCAGTGTTTGCGGAACGTTCGACCCGCTGCCCGGCCACGTCATGACATTGAATTGACGAACAGTGACTGGGAACGCAGGGTTGTAAGCTTCCGGCAAAGACAAAACCACCTGGGAGTCGGTCTTCACCGCTGCCAACACCGTCACCACCCCTCCGTTCGCGCCACTCACTGCCGAATACAGGCCGTATGCGATTCCCCGATTCGAAACCACGGGGGCCCCGATCGGTTCGATCTCGGTCAGGCCTTCCCAGTTGGGAGCGACGGTGGCCGATATGTTCGCACTGACCGGCCCGCTGAACACCAACCTATTGCGCAACGTTGGCAGGTCGGTCACATCCGTTTTGTCGACTGTGGCGTTTACGGGACCGGCACTGTCGATGAATCCAATCGATTGCCGGTACCGGGTGGTACCCAATCCAAACTGTTCGGAAACCGCGACCAACCAGCTCACCCGCGCGCCGTAAGTGTCGTTCGATTGGCGGAAGGAAAGGAACAAATCGTCTTCACCGGTGAGCGAAATGGTTTCCAAACCAGAGCGCTCCGCGGTCGAACCGGTCCAACGTGGAAATGTCAACGGTTGACCCGGTCGAGCTCCATTGGAATCCCCCAAACCTTGGGGAACGTCGGAGGCCGTTGCATACACGACATCGTAATCAACGGAAACGATCGGACGGGGATTGGCGGTGGGTACAGCCCCGGTCGTATCCCGAACTTCGACGATTCCACTACCGTCCGGGCGGAAAACCCCAACGTAGTTTGTCGACGGCAATCCCGCAGTCATGCTGGCGTCGGAGTCGTAAATCCGAACCTTCGGCTCGAGAAATCTCGGATCGCCGATTGCCACCAACTGCCGATTCGTCGCAGGAGCGTTGGTGTCGAGCGCAATGCGGGTTCGATAGTTGCCGCTTCCACCATCGTCGGTACGGATCACCTCGTGACGCGTCCCAAGGAAATACGACAACACGCTGGCGTTGAGATCCTCGTCGACGACGGGGACGTACAACATGACGTCGTTCGTATTTCCACCGGACCGAGCTGCGAACAACTGTCCCGGACGACCCGCTACTCCCCCGCCCGAATCCTGGCGGCTGATGCCCAATGCGGGAGTTCCCGTTGGTGTGATGGCCGGCGATTGCACCTCGGTGTAGGACCACCACAGTGTCTGCATCGATCGTGCGTCGACGCACCGCACCATGGCATTCGGTTCGACGACGTAGACCCGATTTTCGAAAAAAACAGGGGCCGGGGCTACGGCGTAACCCGTGCGTGCGTAGCTACCCGTTCCGCCGAGCCCGACCGGAGGATTTGAATCCACGACGGACGTCGGCAAAAGGTTTCCTGCCGCATCCCGCGGCTCCATGACAATCCTTGCGAGCGTACCGTCTGACAAAGTCACGAAGACGACATCGAGCGGAACAGGTCCTCCGGTGTGAATTGACGCGGCAATCGGGGTCGACGGCTTACCTCCGGGAAGATTCACTCGCCAAATCTCATCCCAAGGATTACCAAGCAGGAGGTCAGGAACCCCTCGGTCCCCGAGGGCAGGCGAAGGCTGCGCGACATATGCGCGTACCGTTGCCACACCGCCCCCGCCGCCTGCCAAGGCTTGGCCCGACACAAGAACCATTCCCTTGGTGAGCAACGGCGCCGAGGATGACGATACCCCGGGATCCGACACGGTTCCCCGTGCGGAAAACCCATCCAGCAACGGCGCCGCTACATTGTCGAGGGACGCACCGGTACGGCGATTGTTTCGCCGATACGCATTGTTCGCCGATCCCCACGCCACAACGTTGTAGAGGAACTTGAGATCCGCTACCCGGGCCGCATTTAGGTTTGGCCCGCAGAAAGCCCCTGAATTGCCACCAAAACCCGCATTGGTCCCGCCACAGTAGTCATTGATGTCGCAACCACTGTCCCCGGCTGTCAAAACGACCGCACCCGAACCGTAATTTCCGGCCGCAATGTAGGGCAGGGCCTCACCGCTTGCCGAACGCACAGCCGTGTTGCCGACAACGTTGACCAACACCGAGGGGTTTGGGCGCTCGAGTACCGGAGGCTCGTTGGGAAGGACCGCGCGCGGTGCGATGCTCGCAATGGCACGGCCGTTGCGATAGTTCGCGTCTCCCAGTTCTGCGATTTCCTCGAAACTCAATGCGTGGGGATACGACAGGATCGGATGCCCGGGAACATGCACGGACGGTGAACCGTTCCCACCGCCGGACGTGAATTGGACCTGTTCCAAGAAGAACGGCCCCATCGGATGAAATTTCATCCGGCCGCAATCCTCAATCCAAACCACACCCCCGGCATCGACCAAATTGCGCAATTTCTCGCGATCGGCCGGAGTGAGGTAGACCGTCCGATGATTCGTTATAAACAGCAAATCGTATTGAAGAAGATCGGGCAGAGGCGTATTGGTGAGTGAAACCTCCCAATAGCACGCCATGTTCT
>CAZYBA010000017.1:17657-19425 GCA_964646105.1 uncultured Armatimonadia bacterium | reverse complement strand
AAAGATTACGGCGAGCTCACCGAAAACGCGGAATACGAGTCTGCCAAGAACGCGCAGGCGTTCATCGAGGGACGCATCCTCGAACTCAAGCGCATTGTTTCCGGAGCGCGTGTCCTTGGACCCGATGAAATTCGAACCGACGCTGTAGGCTTGGGGTCACGGGTCACGGTACGCGATCTCTCGTTCGACGAGGAATTCACCATCACGCTGGTTTCGCCGTTCGAGGCGGATCCCGACAAGGACCGGATCTCGGATGTTTCGCCGATCGGCAAGTCGCTGATGGGCCACGCGGCGGGCGACACGGTTCAGGTGGCCGCGCCGGGTGGTGAACTGACGCTGGAGATTGTCAAGATCGAGAAGTAGCCCGTTCGGCTGCGAATCACTGACGGGCGCGGGAATGATCCCCGCGCCCGTTTTGTTTTCCCGCTGCGAACCGGGGGGAATGGTGCGCCGTCGGTCCACCGAACTCACCGGCTTGGTAAGGCAGGGCCGACGAACAGGCGGAAATGTCCGAAGTGCGGCGCTGTCCCGGTCCGGGAAACCGTTCTCGATTAGTCCGACGTACTCGAGATTACTCGCGACAGGACCGCGCGTGTCTCTTTGTCGGCGCTGGCGAGGTTTGGGAATTCAATCCGGTTTCCCGAGCGGTCGGTGATCAGGATTCGCCCGCCGCCGAGTTCGCGCACGGAGTCGCGCAGGTTTTGCACATGGACAGTGCGAGGTCCCTTGTCGGTGTCGACTTCCCAAGTGATGGTCTCGACTTCGCGACGCACCTTGCGCACTGCCGTAACCCGGGGAAGGAAGTAGCGCCGTTCCAGCTCTTCTTCGGCGACGGTGCGGCTCTGGGCATCGAGGTCGGCAAGGGAACGCAGCATGCCGATGTCCCGGTCGTCGGCGTCGCGCAGGCCGATCCATAGGTCTGGCTCACGCAGCGGGAACGCCCTCGCGATCTGGACATGAAGCCATGTACGGTCGGCGTTGTCGGGTTCACGAACCGTAGCCCGCACGGAATCGCCTCCCGTACGGAACAGGGTGACCGTTCCCGGGTCAAAATAGCGAACCGCCCATTCGTTACGATCGGAAGTGCCGCGGTCCGTTTCCATCGGGGTCAGTATACCGGTCCGGCGCAGGGATACGGTTGCCCCGGGGCGAACGTCCCGACATGCAAACCGTATTGGACCGCTTCCGCATCGACGGACGGCGTGCGTTGGTGACCGGGGGCAGCAAAGGTCTGGGTTTTGAAATCGCGTTGGCGCTGGCACAGGGAGGTGCGGATGTCGCGGTGCTGAGCCGCAACGGCTCCGAAGCGCAGGACGCTGCCCGGCGTATCGGAGAGGCGACGGGACGTCGCGCCGTCGGGGTCGCCGGGGATGTTTGCGACACGGATGCGGTGAACGCCATGGGGAATGCCGTGGAATGGGCGCTGGACGGACCGGTGGACATCCTGGTGAACAATGCAGGCATCAACATCCGCGGCGCCGCCGGAGAACTCTCGCCGTCGGATTGGGACAAGGTCATCGCGGTCAACCTGAGCGCACCGTTCCATATCGCCAGCCGTTTCGGTCCGTCGATGGCCGAGCGGGGTTGGGGACGAATTCTCAATCTCGGTTCGATACTTTCCGTGATCGGAATTCCCGGAAGATCCCCGTACGCGGCGTCCAAGGGCGGATTGCTCAACCTCACCCGTGTGTTGGCGTTGGAATGGGCGGGGTCCGGTGTCGTGGTGAATGCCCTATGTCCGGGGCCGTTCGGCACCGAAATGAACAAG
>CAZYBA010000017.1:1380-17647 GCA_964646105.1 uncultured Armatimonadia bacterium | reverse complement strand
GCCGCTCCTCGAAGATCCGGAAAAATATCAGGCGTTTCTGTCCAAGATCCCGATGGGACGTTGGGGGAGTCTGGACGAAATCGGCCCGGCGGCGCTGTTCCTTTGCAGCGATGCGTCGTCGTTTGTCACCGGAACCGCTTTGTTTGTCGATGGAGGTTGGACCGCACAATGAAGGCATTGCAGTATTCGGCGATTCGTACCGTGGAGTGGATCGATCTTCCGGATCCGGATCCGAAACCCGGGGAAGTGCGGGTTCGTGTGCTCGGGACCGGCATCTGCGGTTCGGACGTCCACGGGTTTCTCGGACTTCAGGCCCGCCGCCAACCGGGGTTGGTGCTCGGCCATGAAACGGTCGGGATTGTGGATGCGGTGGGCGACACCGTGGCTTCGTCGTGGATCGGGAAACGGGTAGCGGTCAATCCGCTGGTCAGTTGCCAACGGTGCAAGAACTGTCTCGCCGGTCGACACTCCGTATGCGAGTCTTGGTTCCTGATCGGCATGGACCAGGTTCCCGGGGCGATGGCCCAGTGGTTCACGATTCCGGAGCGCAACGTTCGCGCTCTCCCGGCCCATGTCGACGACAACGCGGCGGTGATGATCGAACCGCTGGCCAATGCGGTGCACTTGCTTTCGCATGTCCCCGAGTACGCAGGTACATTCCCGAGCATTGTCGTGGTCGGAGGGGGGACATTAGGGGCGTCGACGCTCGTGGCGGCCAAGGCACGCGGCTGGAAAGTTGTCGCGGTGGTGGAGCCCAATCCGGGGCGTGCGGCGGCCATGCGTGCCTTGGGTGCCCCGCGGACCATCGACCCACGTCACGAAGACCCGGTGGCGGTTATCCGCGAACTCACCGACGGCAGGGGACCGGAAGTGGTCGCCGATTGTGTCGGGCGGGCGATCACGCGTCGCATGGGCTCGGATGCCGTTGCTCGCGGCGGAACTGTCCTTCTGCTCGGTCTCGACGAAGGTCCAACAGAATTCGATTTCTTTGACCTGATTCGCCGTGAAGTCCGTCTGCAATGTTCGTACACCTATCGTGACGTGGATTTCGCCGACGCGATGGGCCTTGTCGCATCCGGTGCCGCGAATTTCGGTCCGTGGACCGACCGGGTGCCGATGGGAGATGCACAATCCGCCTTCGATCGCCTGGTCGCCGATCCCGGCGATCGCCTGAAGATCGTGCTGGTTCCGTAGACGGGGAGGCATCGGACATGAAACTAGATTTGGTCGGGGAAGTGGCGTTGGTGACAGGGTCCGGACGCGGACTCGGGTGGCATATGGCCCACCGCTTGGCGTTGCGCGGGGCGAAAGTGGTGTTGCACGACATCCACGAGGACGCTCCGGCCGAGTTTGGCGAGTCCAAATCGCTCAGCGACGCGGTCGCCAAGGCGGGTGGGGCACTGTCGGTAGTTGGCAATATCGCCGATGAAGCGATTGTCAGCGGGTGGAAATCGCGGATCGAGGCCGAACTCGGCCGATTGACAATCCTGGTGAACGCCGCGGGCGGGGATATCGCCGCGGCGGGAGGCAAGCCGGATCCGAACGACGGACTGGGCATCAAGACCGAAGATATCCGCGCGATGATCGACCGCAACTTGCTCGGATGCATGTTCGCCTGTAAGACGTTTGTTCCCGACATGGCGGCGGCCGGTACCGGGGTGGTGGTGAACATTGCTTCCAGCGCGGCCCATTTGGGAGTCGATTACGGGGTCGTCTACGCGGTGGCGAAGGCCGGAGTGGTCGAGTATACGCGCTGCCTGGCCGCGCAGCTGCGTCCCGCCGGAATCCGTGTGAACTGCATCAGCCCGGGGCCGACCGCCACGGCGCGGTTTCAGGCGACGCGCGCGCTGGACCCCAAAGCCATGGACGAGTCGGTGAAACTCGACCGCTACGGCAAACCCGAGGAAGTGGCCGATGTCGTGGCGTTCCTTTGCTCCGACGAAGCGCGCTTTGTGTCGGGGCAGGTTTTGCGAGTGGACGGTGGGATGTTCTTGTTTCCCGCCTGAGACGTGTGTTGCTGTGGACGGAGTGCAATGGACGGCGCCGCGGATTCCGCGGCGCCGTTTTCTATTTCCCCAGACAGAACGTCGCGAAAATCGAACGGATGACGTCCTCGCGGGTGCCGCCTCCGGTGATCGAGCCGAGGTGCAGCAGTGCATCGTGCAGATCGACCGCGACACAGTCGACCGGCGCGTTGTCCGAGACCGACAGACCAGCACGGTCCAGCGCCGCTGCCGCACGGCCCAGGGCATGTTCGTGGCGGGAGTTGGAAACAATCGGCAGCTCCGCGTCGGCCGTTGTTTCGTTACCTGACAGCAACTTGGCAATCTGCGCGCGCAGGGCTTCGATTCCGTCGCCGGTCAACCCGCTGACAAGGCACTCGGGGGTGTCGCCTCCTGAAGCGGGAGTCGATTCCCGATTTGTCAACAAGTCGATCTTGGTCCAGACAACCAGGTCGGGAGAACGTGGCAACGCGTATCCGCCGGCAATCGGTTCGGTGCTGTCCCGGACATGAACCACCAGGTCGGCGGTTTCCATGGCATCGGTCGCGCGTTCGACCCCGATGGCTTCCACGCGGTCGGATGTTGACCGCAGGCCGGCGGTATCCACAACCGTGACGGGAATCCCGTGGATGTCGATCTCCTCTCGAAGCAGGTCGCGCGTGGTTCCCGGGAGTTCGGTGACAATGGCCCGTTCGGAGCCCGCCAGTCGGTTGAGCAGCGACGATTTCCCGGCGTTGGGTGCGCCGGCGAGGACCACGACCGCACCCTCGTTGAGTTTGCGCCCGAATCGCGCGTCGTCGAGCAATCGCTGGATGCGTTGACGGGCGGTGTCGATGCCAGTTGTCAGGATTATCGGATCTGGGTCGCCAATTTCTTCGGGGAAGTCGATCGCGGCTTCGATACGGGCCAGCACGTCTTGCAACGGTGCCCCGGCATCGGCCAGTGCGCGACCAAGGGCACCGTCGATCTGGCGCCGCGCCACACGCGCGGCGGCGGTCGATCGGGAATGGATCAATGCTTGGATTGCTTCGGCTCCGGCCAGATCCAGTTTTCCGTTCGCGTAGGCGCGCTCGCTGAATTCGCCGGGACGGGCCGGGGTGGCGCCGTGCTGGAGAACGGCGGACAGCACCCTCCTCACATTCTGGGAGCCGCCATGGACATGCAGTTCCGCCATGTCCTCGCCGGTGAACGACCGGGGGCCGGGAAAGAAGACCCCGAGGCCGTCGTCGATTGCTTCATCGTTTTCAGGACCATGAACACGGATACGTCGCATTTCCCGCGGGTGCTCGGCGAGGCGACTGGTTCGGACGACTCTCTCGAGAACGGACTGCGTTTGCGGACCACTGATCCGGACCACCGCGATTCCGGCGGGGCCGGGTGCGGTGGCGACAGCCGCGATGGTCGGTGTCATGGCTGGCCGGAGAGACCGCGCCGCAGCAGTTCTGCCTCTGAATCGGGTGTTGACTGGGGGATCTTGGGTATCAGGGAGGTGAGTCCGCCGAGCAGGGGAGTCAGCAGGATTTTCGCCACGATCGGGGTGGCGATCAGGTGGACGATCAACCCGGCGACCGCGAATCCGAGTGTGCGTTTGCCGGTCCTGACCCGATCGGGATCTCCCAGCATGATGAAGACAAGTCCGACGACCAAAGCGACGGCCGGGGTGAGAATGGCAAGAACCGCGGAAGCGATCGACACAATGTTGTGATCGACGTTGCTCGGGGCAGTTCCGGCCGGTGTCGACACGGACGATTCGTTGAGGGACCCGCCGCACTGCCAGCAGCGTGCTTGTGTGTCGAAGTTGTTCGCACCGCATGCGGAACACACACGGCGGTTCGCCGGAGTGGACACGATTACTCCGGACGACGGTCCGGAACAGCGAACCGGGGGCCTTCCTGCTTGCCCATCAGGTCGTCCATGGTGATCGGGTTCCGGAGGTAACTGACGTACATTCCGATCAGAACAGTGACCACGATGACGGCGATCAGGAGGATTCGGCGGCTGCGGACCCCCGCGTCTTCCTTGGGGACCAGGATGTCCGTGGACGTATCGTCGCGGCCGGTCGAATTGAATCGCAGTCCCGTCAGGGAACTTTCCCCAGGTTTCTTAGGGTCGTCGGGCATATTGGCGTTTTTTTACCACGATCTGCGTCCAGATTCCTGAAACCTCGGCCGCTCTGTGGTCTCCTATAGATTGAAATGGATGCGAATTCGATGCAGTGCGACGACTTTGCCGTTGGCATGGCCGATGTCCTCGACGGAACTGCGTCGTCCGCGTTGTCGGAGCAAGTGGAGCGCCACGCCGGGGTCTGCGCGCAGTGCGCCGCGGATCTGGCATTCGCCCGCTCCATGCGTTCCTGCTGGCCGACTCCCGAGCGTGTCGCCGTACCGGAAGGTCTGTACGACCGGATCGCGTCCACCACGTGGGCACGCCGGCCTTGGTGGCGTTCTCCGTCGCGGGTGTGGCGACCTGCCTTGGCTGTTTCCTGGTTGGTAGCCGTTGGACTCGTCGGATGGTGGCAATCCAGCATTCCCGTGTCCGACAGCGTGGCGGGTGACCGGCGGATCGCGTCGCAGGGCGTGTCGAGTCCCGCAATCCCGATCCGTCCTGTGTCCGTTCCCGACGTCCCACGAACTGATGTGCGTCCGGCTGGTTCGGTCGCGGAGATTGTCAAGCTGACGCGTCCCCGCGCTTCGCATGCGGTCCGGCGCTCCGTGGCTTCCCTTCCGATCAACGCCGCGCAGTCGGTGGCGCAATCGCCGAATGCTACCTGGCACAAACTCGTGAAACGCTCCGATGGGGGAGATCTGTCCGACGCCGCGATGGTGACTCGCCGACGCCCGGAAACGGTGCTGCGTCCTGAGTCGGAGCGACAAACTTCGGTGGTGTCGGCGCTGGTTGAAACGGCCGAACCCCGTGTGGCGTCGTTGCGCCCTTCGTTCGCGGGCACGTCCAACTCGGACATGCCGGCGCCGTCCGAACCAAGCAGGGTCGTGTCACTCCCGGCGTCGTCACTCTCCGGCGCGTTGGCCGCTTCGGTCGATGACGACTCCGAACGCGTGTCGTATCAAGTGGAACTGACCGCCCAGAGTGAGGCGAGTCGACGATCCGTCGGGGGCGCGGCCACCGTTTCGGCCGATACCAACCGGGTTGCTGTCGTCCAAGCCCCGGTAGCCACGGGAAAGCGCTAGGTCACGCGCCTGCGCGGCCACCGCGGACCTTCGGCGGGAGGGATCTTGCAGACGGACATATCCCGCCTCGAGGGTGTGATCATCCCGGTTGCTGCGTAGGTCCCGTGTGTTCCGAACTGCGCCCTTTCGGCCCCTTCGGGTCGTCCTAGGCCGGCACCGCTGCGTGATAGAATAGGCACGGAGGCCCGTCCATGGCACTCAACGCCATCGTCTGCAATTGTGGTCAACCCATCGGGCGACGCAATGTCATCCACACCAGCCTGTATCCAAGGCCGTTCGGCCCGAGTCTGGTCCGCGTCCGCTACCGATGCCCCCACTGCCGTCGTCGCAAGGAAGTCTTTGTAGGACATGCGGAGTGGAGTGCAGGTGTCTTCGACGCAGATAGGCCGGAAGTCCGTACGGCGGAACGCCAGCGTTTCGATTCTCTCGGGAGAATCAGCCTGCGCGAGCAAGCCGATGTCCACCGTGAATTGGATTCGGACGATCTTCTCGAACGGTTGAACCGAGAGTTCCCGGACGAGAATTCGGCGCCGCGCGAACGATAGCTGCGCGCCGAATCGACCTCGATCGTGTACTGAGCCCGACTGCCTAAGCAGGACCACGCCCCACTTCGACGGGCGACGGTTTGGCCCCAGGTGTTCTTGGGACCCGACAACTCGTGACGCGCCTGAGGGCGGCTGCATTACCGTGTCGGTCCAAGCACGCGACGTCGTGTGTGGTGATCGCGACCGTTCAGCCGCCGATTTGGGACATGGTCCGCAAACTCCCGCCGCGTCCGAGACGACCCTCGAAATCCGATTGCTCGGGCTTGTGTGTCAACGCTTGGTGGACATGGTCCAGAATCTCGGCATCGGAGGCCCCGCGGCGGAGCGGGGTGCGCAGGTCGTATTCGAAATTGTCGGACAGGCAGGGGACCAGTTTGCCGTCGGCGGTCAGGCGCAGGCGATTGCAGCCGTCGCAGAACCGGTGACTGATCGGATTGATGACACCTACTGTTCCGAGTGCGCCGGGCAAACGGAAGTTACGGCTTGTGGACTCCGGCTTGTCGTCGAGGGCTTCGATGCCGGGAAAATTGCTCTTAAGAACGTCGACGACTTCGGTGTTGGAGACGGTGCGAACGCGCCACTCGGTGGGCGAGACCAATCCGATCGGCATGTATTCCAGAAAACGGACATGGATGGGGTGACGGAATGTCAACTCGGAGAAGTCCGGGATTTCATCGTCGTTGTGCCCGCGCATGACAACGCAGTTCAGTTTGACGGGAGAAAATCCGACCGCGAGCGCGGTTTCGAATCCGTTCCAGGCCCGGGCGAAATCGTTACGACGGGCGATGGCTGCGAACCGTTCGGGGCGCAGGCTGTCGAGGGAAATGTTCACCCGCCGGATGCCGGATTCCCAGAGAGATTGGGCATCGCGGGACAGCAGAATGCCGTTTGTGGTGAGAGTGATTTCGTCGATGCCCGGAATCCGCGCCAGACGTGCAACCAGATCGGGAACCCCTTTGCGGACCAAGGGCTCGCCACCAGTTAAGCGGACCTTGCGCAACCCGGCTGGGGCGAGTACCTGGACAACCCGTTCGATCTCGTCGAAATCGAGGAGGGACTGCGGATCCTCCCACGGGACGCCTTCGGCGGGCATGCAATACTGGCAGCGCAGGTTGCAACGGTCGGTCAGCGAGATCCGCAGGTAGCCGATTCGTCGTCCAAAGCGATCCTCCAGCGCGTTGCCGGATGCGACAACCGGGAGGGGTTTCATACGCCGATTATACCGTCGTGGACGTCCCGTCCGGGTTGTGAAATCGGACCGCGATCCCCGGAAACGCGCTTTGCAGACGGCGGGCCAACTGGAGGGTACCCGGTGTTTCCGTTTCGGCATGCCCCGCGTCCACGAGTAGGAATCCGCGTTCGCGCGCCTCGACGAACTCATGGTGGCGGATGTCGGACGTTACCAACGCATCGGCGCCCTTTGCCAATGCATCTCCCATGAATTCGGCTCCTGCCCCGCCGCACACCGCGACCACGCGGATGCTGCGGGAGACAGCGCTGGAACGGACAGACTGGTTGGCCAGGGCATTGCCGACGTTTTCGAGGAACGTTCCCGTGTCAAGCGGTTCGGGCAGGACACCGATACGGCCGATGCCACGTGGTTCGATCCGGTTCACCAACGGTGTGACAAAATGTGCCATCTCTTCGTAGGGATGGGCCTGGCGGGCGGCCTCGACGATAGTGTCGGTCCGCGATGCCGGGGCAATGCATTCAATACGGATCTCGTCGACCGATGCGCGGACATCATGCGTTCCCAGTGTCGGGTTGCTGCCCTCCAACGGACGGAACATGCCGGTCCCTCGAAGGTTGAACGCGCACTCGTCGTAGTTTCCGATCGCGCCAGCACCTGCCGCAAACAGGGCTTGTCGGACGGTTTCCGCACTCTCGACCGGAACAAAAACGACAATCATCACCAATTCGGTGTCCTGCGTCTTGCGCAGTGGGCGCATGTCGGTCAGACCGAGAAGGTTGCCGAGGACATCGTTGATTCCCCCGGGAGCGACATCCCAATTGGTGTGCGCGCAGGCGACCGACAAGTTTGCCCGTACGCATGCGCTGACCACGGTCGACGGAAAGGGATCGGTGGTGCGCAGGGATCGCAGGGGATGGTAGATCAGGGGGTGATGCGTCACGAGCATGGTATGCCCAAGATCAGCAGCCGCGTTCACGATATCCCCGGTCACGTCGAGGGCGACCCCCAGCGAAGGCACCGGCTGTTGCGGATCACCGATCAGCAATCCGCGTGGGTCGGTGCCGAGGCAGAGACTCGGCGGTGCGATGGTGTCGAGGGCGGACAGGATGTCGGCTACGGTTGGCATCAGGATTGGATCAATGAAACGACCGGTCGGTCCCCGAGTTGGCTGCGCCCATTCAGGAATCCGAGTTCGATGACAAAGACAAAACCCGCGACCACGCCGCCGAGATCCTCGACCAGGCGTGCCGCGGCGGCGGCGGTGCCTCCGGTGGCGAGAAGGTCGTCGACAATCACCACGCGTTGCCCGGGGACGACTGCATCTTCGTGGATCTCGAAAGCGCTCGTGCCGTATTCCAGATCGTAGTTGACCCGGCGGGTCCGCCACGGGAGTTTGCCGACCTTGCGGATCGGGACAAAACCAAGGCCGAGGGAAACGGCCGCGGGCGCTCCGAAAAGGAAACCCCTCGATTCGATCCCGGCGACACATTGTGCATCCAGCAAGGCTGTCTGGCGCGCCACTGCGGACACCACCTCGTGCAGGGCGGCTGGATCCGCCAATACGGGCGTTATGTCCTTGAAGAGGATTCCGGGCTTTGGAAAGTCCGGCACTTCCCGGACCAGAGTTCTTGCGTAATCGGGCATGGTGGAACCTTGGGGGAGAAGGTGGGACTCGGATGCGATGCAACGCTCCGGTGTCTGGCAGTTTATCGTGCCGCCGGATACGCGAAACGCCCGTCAATCGTCAGGAGCGTACCCTCCATCCCCGCGGCAGGACGATTTGCCGGCGGTAGCCGTTACCGTCCCGCTTCCAGGAAACCTTGAGCCAGCCACCGGCCAGCGGCAGCCTTGCGTCGCAGGACGGTAGCGGCAACTCGGGTTGACGGAACGTGACCGTCTTGGTGAGCGGATCGATGGACTGGACTCCGGCGACATCGCGGAGCAGCAGCCAAGCGACATGGGACGCAAAGCCGTGGTTGCACGACGCCGAATCGTCGACGTTTTCCCACAGGGTTCCCGTACGTTCCGCCATGTATCCGAAGAAACTGCGGGTCTCCTCGAGAATCTGCGCCACACGGTGTTCGCGCGCCAGCAGTTCCATGCGCAGGTAATTTCCGACAAACGCATTGGAGGGATGGATGTCCGGATACCGGCCCTTGCGCCTACGCTCGGGACCGAATTCACTCACAAGCCGGCGCCACAGGTCCGGGTGGCTTTTTGGAGTCGCGGTCCCGAAGAAGAATGCGTAATACTGGCACGTTTCGGTTCGATTGGTGGTGCGTGTCAACACTCCGGCCTGCCGTACTGCGTTGTCGACAAACCACTCGCCGTCAAAGGATTGTCTACGCACGGTTTCGTGAATCGATACGGCCGATTGCCGCCAATCGGGGCGATGGTAAATGTCTCCCGCCGCGTCGAGCGCGCTTGCGTACAGCATGTTGCTCGGGTAGTTGACGTCCTGGACAAACTCGTTGGCGCGGCTCCATTCCACGAATACCCAGCTCGGAATCTTTTCCAGCAATCCATCCGCGTTCCGAAATCCCTCGAACCAACGGAGCAACCGTTCGACGCGGGGCTGCAGTTTTCGGATCAACGCAGGGTCGCCGCCACGGTTTCGGAATTCCCGCAATTCGATCAAGAACCAAAGGGCCCAGTTCGCGATGAAAACGCCGTCGTTATGGTCGGACGGGTAGCACATCGGAAGCATTCCGTCGGGAAGGTATTCAAACCGATCGGGGAGGGCGTAGTTCTCGAGGAAATTTTCCTCGATTCGGCAATGACCGGTCAGTGCGAATGCGACGCGTGCGGTCCAGAAGGAGTCGCAAAGCCAGCCGGCGCGCTCACGGGATGGACAGTCCATGAAAATGTCGACCGAGTTTTGCCGATAGGTCTCGCGGGCGGCCTCGAAAATCTGATTGAGCTGGGGATCCGGTGTCCGAAAAACGGCCGCCCCGGAGTCGGGGCACGCAATCTCCCGCAATTGCGGGTCACGCCATAAGACCGGTCCTCCATCGCTGAAAACCTGGAGGTAACGCAGGGTGTATGGTTCGAAGGTTTCGAGCGAATACTCACCGGGAGCCAGGTCCCAGCGGACGGCGTTGACGCACCCCAGGCGCTTGAAATCTACGGTCCCTTCGGTGAGGATTTCATCGAACAGGAACCAGAGGGTTGTCTGGGTTTCGCATCGAACGCGCAACGCGGGGAAGCCGGTGACATTGGTTCCGAAGTCAATCAGCGCCCAACGTCCGTCCTGCATTTCGCGCCATTCGTCCTCGATCGGCCGGTCGATATCAAGGGCCGACCCGAAACGAATCCCCTGCAGGTCGAGGGGGGGGACAGTGGTAAATTCGGCTTCCCGAAACCCTTGCAACTGGGGGCCGACCGCCGTGAGGCTACGGTCTTTCCAAGGGCGGGCGGGCAGGGCCACCGGAACGACTTTTCCTTCCGAAAGCAACCGTTTGGGGCGGCGAACCTCCCACTTCGGCAACGGGGCACCGT
This sequence comes from uncultured Armatimonadia bacterium, assembly GCA_964646105.1. Classification (GTDB taxonomy): domain Bacteria; phylum Armatimonadota; class Armatimonadia; order Armatimonadales; family Armatimonadaceae; genus CAIRTT01. The sequence continues at coordinate 7,221 of CAZYBA010000017.1, read as the reverse complement.
GACCGAGCAGGCGTCGTTCGGCTAGATTTTCCAGCGGCTCCGACGTGCCCTTCGTGGATGTACGCCATGCATCCCATTCCGGAGCGAGGTTCCAGACTTCCATGAACGGGCGTTGGAAACTGTACCGGGGGACCTTGCGCACGCGTTCTTCCAGGCGTCTGGCGGCAAAGGGCATGCCTGGACCGCCGGTGGACGCCAAGACCCGGGTTCCGTTCGCCACTTCGGCGTGCAGGAACGACGGTTGGTCCAGTGTGTAGAAACTGTTGCAGTTGTAGCCAGCCACCTCGATGGCCACGATGTTTTCACCCGGTTTGAGAAGGGCACCGATATCCCAGATATCCACGCGGTAGAACCCGTGTGGCCCCCGGCTCGGACCATGCCCGACGAACTTCCCGTTCACCCAGGCCCGGTACCGCGTCGACGCCGCCAAGCGCAGATGGACCCTGCCAACCGACGGTTTCAGGAATGTGCTGGTGAAGCCGACTTGGATATTTCGCTCGGTCGAAAGTCCTCTCAACCATACCGGTATGCCTGCCAGTCTCATCGGGCATTCTCCCGTGCGAGTTCCAGAATCCGGATGCGCCGTCGTATCACCTCGGGCGTGATCGACAACGGTGCGCCGTCCACGATGGTCCGACGCAGGTCGGCGTAGTACTGGCGCTGGGCGTCCAGGATGGACTCCGTACAGTCGACGGTATCCTCGTGCCAGGCGAGATCCTCGCGATTGTAACTACGATCCGGGGTGGGCTCCTTGGTGGCGGTGCGCGGTGGCAACGTCCCCGGATCGATCCACTTCCAGCGCACGTTGGCGGGGGTGGCCGTGAGTCCGCCCCACTTGGCCATGATGTGGTACTGCTCTTGGGGATACGGGCTCGCTGCCGTGAACTCGATGTCGACCGTAGGGAAGTCGGGCCGCCCGGGCACCCGCAACGTCAGCCGGACGTGGTCCTCGGCGTCACCCAGGCTGAGGACATTGCGCATCGAGGACCAAACCTCGGGCTCCGGAGTGCCGTCCCAACCCAGATCCTCCCACAGCGCGAGCATCTGATCGATCGGATGGGAAAGGTTGTTGTTGAGTTGCCCTCCGGCACATTCGGTGAGGGTCTGCCAATCCCATCGCCGGCCGTATCCGTGCCAACTTGTACGCACGTGGACCAGCGGGCCCAGAACACCCGAACGGACCACGCCCCGGATCGTGCGGATGGCCTGTTCGTAGCGACGATTCTGGAACGGAGCGAGAATCTTGCCACCGCGTGCCGCAATCATGTTGTCGACGTCGTCGACCGTGAGTCCGAACGGCTTCTCACAGACAACATGCTTGCCGGTCTGAAGCGCCTGGATGGAGTAGGAGGCGTGGAGGGCGTTGGGCGCGGCAACCACCACCAGATCGACCTTGTCGAGAGTCAGCAACGTGTCGATGGAGGCGCAGGCGACCGCCTCGAGTTCCGCGGCCACATCGGCTGCGCGGGCCGTATCGATGTCGGCGACTGCGACGATTTTCCAGCCCGGGCATGTCTTGAGCGTCGCGCAATGGATGCCATGCCCGCTGCGTCCGAGACCGACGATACCGACGCGTATCGGTGTTTGTTCTGTGTTCACAATTGGCTCCCCAGCCCGGTCGGGATCGGCATCGGCAAGCGATGGGTACCGTCACGAGGCGCAAGCAAACTTTCAAGCCTCGGCAGCAATGCCTGATGGGCCGCCGGAGTGTACTGGATGGCGTTCAACTCGATCCAGTCGACCCCGGGCAGGTGGGATGCGAGCAATGCGGAATGGACTGCGGCGATTCCCGGGTTTGTGAGGTCCATGATCGAGAGGGTCCATCCCCTTCGGACCGCCCAAGCGGCGGCGAGCAGTGCGAAGCTGTGGCCCTTGCAGGTCTTGAGCGCCAAGCCGTTCCAGCCTTGCGCCTCGGCAATCGACAGGCTGGAAAAATCCACAAGCCCCTCGTCGAGCAGCAACGGCTTTCGCGCGGCGACGGGGCGCCAAGCGAACGGGGTGGAGGCGATATCGCGGGCAGTCGGCTGCTCGATGGATTCCAGCGCTGCGGCGACGTCGGGACGTTCCGCTGTCAATTGGTCCAAATACTGCCCTACCGTGGCGGCGTCTGGGGTCATGCAGTTGGAATCCACGGTCAATCGTGGCGCGGCACATCCCAACTCCTTGGCCCGGTCGAAAACCGCGATCGTTCGCGCGCAGTCCTCCGCCGGATCAACGCCGCCTGTCTTGAGCTTGAACATCCGGTATCCGCGGTTTCCCACCCACTCGTCAAGCAGCGCCAAGTCCTCGCCTTTGCCGACCACCAGCGACGCGTCGAGGGTTGACCGGGATCCGCCTGAGAGCAGGGAACGCACCGTCGCGATCGCACCCGATTCCGGAAAGAGGGCGTCCGCCGACGGGCACGGAACATCGTTGTCGTAAAGGGCGAAGGCCGACATTCCGAGCGCATTGCCCACCGCGTCGTGCAGGGCTGCATCGAGGGGGCTGGTGGAAACCAGGCGCGCCAGCGGCGGCAGCGCCGATGTATCGGTGAGGCAGTGGTCGTGCAGGCGCATTCCGACCTCGATGGGGTGCAGTGCATCGACCGCGCGGTAGGGCAGCAAGCGGGCGGTCTGCTCGAGATAGGCACGCATCGCCGCATCCCGCTGGGCCGAGGGGATCGCAGGGTCCGGCCAAGCCCACAAGTCCGAAAGGTAAATCGCCCCGGAACCCGTCGCGCTCTGCCGGTCGACGGTTACCGTGAGATCGACGCGGGCTTCGGTGATATCCGAAATGGTTCCTGACGCAAGGCGCAGCGGCACCACGAATGGACGGCGGGTGAACGACACACGGATGTCATCGATCTGAATCGTCATCGGTTCTTCTTTCCGTTATCCAAAGCACGCCGCGCCGCGATGAGCAAGGCCTCCTCGGTGCCGGCATCGGCTTGACGTTCGCCGTAGAGACGGAACGCGAGGTCGACTTCGTATCCTCCTTCCGCGAGGGCGCGGTCGGGGTAGAGATAGCCAAGATTGCCCGCCGCGAAACCGACCGGCCACGCAGAAGGAAACTCGGCATAGAGTCGTTGTCCGATCCCGTGGAACACCTCGCCGGGCCAGCCAACCCAGTCGATGTCGCCAATGCCGATGGCGGTGCAACCGAAACGGGAATCTCTGGGGTGATCCAAGCCCCGTCGCCGCAGTGCCCGGCATCGGCGTACCCACGCCCGGTCCGCGTCGGCAAGCTGGCGTGCCGCCAAGGACGCATCCCGGGAGTTCAGAACCGCGGCGGCTTCCGATTCACGGGCGTTGAGAACGGTATCCGTGGCGAGCGCACGGAAGGGAACCGCACCGACGGCGTAACCGATGCGCAACCGGGCATCGATCGCACCAGAGTTGCGTATCGACTTCAAGGCCGCCGCCCCGACTTCCGACCCGATGGATTCCGCGTCCCTGACCCGCGGATTGATATCCCCGCAGCAACCTTGCAGGAAGAGCATCGGAACGTCAAGTTGGGTTTCGACGACCCGGCGCGCGTCCCCGACCCAGTCGGCGGAAAATCTGCGATCTTGGTTGCCGAGGCAGACCGGGTGCAGGGAGGTATGCACGACCGTCGCAACCGGTCGATCCGTATGGAGCACCAGCGTCCGCACCGCATCCTCGTTCGGGCCCGACGCGACGCGACGATTGATCGCGGCGTGACAGGGTGCGGAACCGGTTTCCACCCGCCGCAACGGGGCCGCATTTCGGCGCGCCACCGTCGCTGCTTCGACACACCGCCGGAGTAGTACGCGGGTCCACGCGTGTTCCTTGCCTCCGGTGGCGCGTATGGCCATGGTGGCGGCGCCGGCGTGGGTGTGGCTGCAGGCCACCAGCACATTGCCCGGGGCGATATCGAGCGCGGCACCCACCATCCTCCGCAACCGGTTATTGTCGCCGACCGTCAGGCCAATGGTGTCGACCGAGAGGAGAACTGCACCCTGACGCGGGTCGGCCAGCCACAATGCGGTCGCGACGAGAGGGTCACGGACTCCTTCCGAACGCCAGTCGCGTCCGGCGAAGCCGCTGAGCCGGGTGCCGACCGGAGGGGTGATATCCACCCGGGCCATCCCGACGGTCACGCAGGCAGTTCCGACCGATTGCTCCAGACCTTCTCGAACGCGTCCCCGATCTGGCGGATGTAGTCGTTGTCTCCCAGCATGGCAACCTGTGGAAGCCAGGCTCCAGTCTCCTTGGCGACCCTGTGCGAGACCGGGCAGAGTGCGCGGTGGTGCGCCGGGTCCGCAACATAGCCTAGTGCCGATGCTCCGTACGCGCCGAAACGTTTTTCCGTGAACATCGGATGTTCGTACACCAAGGTTGCGTAGCCGGGGCCGCACGGAACCCCTTCCGCGCGAAGTGCCTCGAGAATCCGGTCGCGACCCGCCCCGAAGCGTTGCACATCCATTTGGAAACACCAGAGGTGTGTGGCATTGCGCTCGGTTCCCGGTGTACGCGATTGCGGCCGGAACCCGGGGAGTTTCCCGATGCGCCGATTCAACTCCAAAGCGTTGGAATCGCGCAGTGCGGTTTGTTCCTCGAGACGTTCCAACTGGACTCCGAGCACCGCCGCTTGGAATTCGGTCATGCGGTAGTTGCCGCCCAGGGTTGCATGCTCGTACCGCGACCCGCCGGGAAATCGACCGTTGTTCATCAGCGCCGCGACCGTCTCGGCCAGGCCCGGATCGTCGGTGACCAGCAATCCGCCCTCGCCGCAATTCAGGTTCTTGGACGCTTGCAAGGAAAAACAACCGATTTCGCCGATGGCTCCGGCACGCAGGCCGTTGTACTCGGACCCGTGTGCGTGGGACGCGTCCTCGACCACCGCCAAGCCGTGCCGCGCTGCATATTCGAGCAAGGGATCCATCGCGGCAGGCTGGCCGCCCAGGTGCACCGGCATGAGGACTCTGGTCCGTTTGGTGCGTACCCGGTCGAGGGCGGTCGGATCCAGGCAGAGTGAATCCGGCTCGATATCGGCAAACACGGGAGTCAGGTTGGCTTCGACAATTGCGGCCGCCGATGCGATGAACGTATACGGTGGAACAATCACTTCGTCGCCCGGTTCGAGATCGAGGGCCAACAACGCCAGTCGAAGGGCGGTTTGTCCGCTGTTCAGGGCGATGGCGTGCCGGGATCCGTTGAATTGCGCGAACGCTTCCTCCGCGTTGGCGGTTGCGGTCCCTCCGAGACGTCCCCACTGGCCCGACCTAAGCGCGCCAAGCAACGCTTCCTCCTCACGCTGATCGTAGATCGGCCATGTGGGTATCGGGGACGATATTGCGGGCGAGCCGCCGTGCAAAGCCAGTTTTGTCATATGCGCATCAGCCTACCTTGAACAACTCCACCCCGACCATGGCGAATATCCCGCGGGCGGATGCCGTGATTCGGGTCGGTTTGGCGGGCAACTCGGCGATCGCCTCGGATTTTCGGGTGGCGGGATCGTAGGCCAGCAATTGATTGCCTTCGTTGTGCAGAATCCGCCCTTCGTGCAGGACCAAGCCTGCCCCCGACGCCTTGGGCGAGTCGGAAGATGTGCCGAGCGCCCGTTTCTTCGCATCGAAACGTCGAATCCGGCCTTCGGCAATCAGGAAGACCGCGTCGGTGGCAGGATCGTAGACCGGCCAGGTGGCCGCCCGTTCCCCGACAATCTCGCCGCGGTCCACGATACGTCCGGAATTCGGGTCCATCAGTCCCCACTGGGACCAGACATCGTTGCGCGACGGCAGCCCGTTGGCGGAGTTGCCGGTGGTGAAAAAGATCAGGTTTCCTGCGGCGCAGATTCCCTGGATATTCCATGGGCCGAGGGGATCCCGGAAGACCAGGG
>CAZYBA010000017.1:0-1344 GCA_964646105.1 uncultured Armatimonadia bacterium | reverse complement strand
ATTTTTCCGTAGTCAGATCGGTGACTGCGATGGCGCCGCCGAACGATCCGTATTTGGCTTGCCAACCGCTGGCGACGCGCTTGCCGGGCAGTGCACAGATTCCGCCGGTCGGTCGGATGTAATCGGGGGTCAGGGTGAGCAGGGAGCGCGGGTTGACATGCTCTATCTGGTTCCACGGCGCATCGGGGTCGTAACGAATGACTTCGCCGCCCACATACGCGGCCGCGTAGCAGATTCCATCGACCACCACCAAATCGTAGACCTCGCCTCCGAAGTCGGAGACAGTCCGCGTGTTCGTGATCTTGCGGGTTCGAACATCGACATGGAAGAGGGTTTGTCCAAACGTCGGACCTCCCCAGACACGTCCTTTGTCGTCGGCACGCAGCAGGTGGGTTGGCCGCGGCGCCATTTCACCCGGGATCGACTCGAGAAACGGCTTTTTCCCTTTCCGGGCGACAAACCAGTCCTGTCCACGCACTCCGTAAAGGGTCCCGTTTTCGTCGATCGCGTACACACTTCCGGTAGCGAATGGCATTTCAGCGCATTGCGTCAGCCGGGTTTGTCCGGCTTTGAACGTAAACAGTTTTCGACCTGAGCGCAGCACCAACCGGTCGGTGTCGGTCAAGGGAACGTCCACGCTCCAGTCGTCGCCCGGCGGCGTCGGGAACGGCAACGGGTCGACCCTTTCCAGCGCGGACCCTCTCCATGCAGTTTTCCCCGCCACCAGGAATTGGTTCCAGACTGCCCCCCATGTGATTCCGGAGAGCGATTCCGGGACACTATCCCACCGGCGGCTTGCCGGATCCCAAATGCGGTAATCCGGTTTCGACATTCCGAAATAGCAGTAGATTCGACCGTCGGGAAGCGGGCTGACATAGCGCAGGTATTGGTTTCCAGCGTCCTTGGTGGGCGCGCCGCAGTCCTCGACCTTGCCGGTGGCCGGATCGAAACTGCCGAGTTTTCCCCCGGGGTACGTTCCGGTGTAGATTTTGCCGTCCTTCCCGATTGCGAAGTTCCAGAGGTAGTGTTCGCCCGGAAACTTGGCCGTTGCGGTCCATTGATTGCGATTGCAGTCGTAGAGCATCCAGGTCCCGTCGTAGTAGGTCCCGACCGCCATCTTGCCGTCGCCGAGGTGGTTGAGGGCCCACGCACCGCTGCCGGCCGGAGCCACCACCACCGTTGCCGTGCGCCGTTCGACATCGATGCGTACCAACTCCATGCGCGAAGCTTCGTTCATGTTGGTGAGGATGAATTCGCGTCTGCCCGCGACGTCGACCAATCGGCCCGCCAGTATGTTTCGCGAGCGGCACGGCTTTCCTAACGAGTGCAGTGGCAATGGAGTGG
>CAZYBA010000016.1:16905-19545 GCA_964646105.1 uncultured Armatimonadia bacterium | reverse complement strand
GGGCGATGGGACCGGTCATGGGCCGCATTGTACCGGTGTTGCTGCTGGTCGTTCTGTGGTTGGCGGTTTTCCGGACGGTGTTGTCGGGAGCGGCGGTCCATTTCTACGGGGATTTGGCGCTGTATTTCATCCCGCAGTTTGATTTCCAGTCGGATGTCCTGCGGGCGGGACGTGTCCCGCTTTGGAATCCGTATGTGTTGGCGGGAGTGCCTTTTGTCGGCAACCCGCAGGCGTCCCCGCTCTACCCCACGGCTTGGATGTTGTCGGGACTTTCCGCGGAGCACGCCGTGGGGGTGGTGGGCGCGTTGCACTGCCTCTGGGCGGCGTTGGGAATGTGGCTTGGGTTGCGTCGCTTCGGGGCGGGTGCCCCGGGTGCGTGGCTGGGGGCGGTGGTGTACGCCTTCGGCGGCGCGTTGGTGTCGAAACTGCAGTTTCCGAACATGGTGGCGGCGGGAGCGTGGTTGCCGTGGTTGTTGTGGTGTTTGGACGGGGTGTTGGCGAGGCCCGGCCCGCGGTCGGCGGCGTTGTGGGGCGGGGTGCTGGCCTTGTCGGTGTTGGCGGCCCATCCGCAGATCACGTTCTTCGGTCTGCTGGTTTGTTGCGCATGGGTCGTGCGTCGCCGTCCGGAACGTCGAACTCTGTGGTGGCTCGTGTCCGGAACCGTGGTAGGCGGAGTATTGGCGGGCTGTTGGTTGATTCCGGTGGTCGAAACAACACTTGGTTCGGTACGTCCTCAGCTGGGGCTGGCGCAGGCGAATCGGTTTGTGCTTCCGCCGGAAGGGCTCGGGGTGTTGTGGGTTGCGCCGTGGTTTTTCGGGACTCCGTGGGGGGAGCCGGGCTGGGTGTTGTCGGGAAATGTCTGGGAGTCCTGTGTCTTTGTTGGCTGGATTCCGGTGCTTCTGGCGGTCGCCGGGTTTTGGCGTGGCCGACGAAACGGGTTGGTGCGTTGGTGGGCAGGTGTCTTTGTGGTGTCGGTCTGGTTGGCGCTCGGGCGTGCGGGCGGGTTGTATTCGGTGGCGTATCTGTTGGTTCCAGGGTTGTCGAAGTTTCACGATCCGGCCCGTTTCCTCTTGATTGCGCAGTGGGCATTGGGTTTTCTGGTGGCGTTCGGCCTCGATTGTGTTGACGTTCGGCCGGCGCGGCTGAGGAGGCTTGTGCTCTGGTCTCTCGCGTTGGGTGCTGCGTTCCCGTTGGGTGATTTCGCTACGCGGTTTTATCCGACCATGGATCGTGCCGAGTTTGCGGCGGCGCGTCGGGAGTTGGCGCGTGCGATTCCGGATTCGGGACTGGTTTGGCACCAGGGGGTGTTGGCGGGTTGGCGGCGTTCGATCGAGCGAAAGGGGTTCCAGCCACTGTTGTCCGACGGCGCGTCGTTTCGCTTTGTCGCGAGCGGCCTGCCGAATCTTCCGATGCTGGTGGGGCGTCGTATGGCCGACGGCTACGAACCCGTGCGTCCCGCTGCAACAGACCTGCGGCGCGGAACCCTGATGTCGGAGCGTGGACGCGAAGCCGCGGGATGGGAGGACACTTTGGTGGCGCGCTACGGAATCGGCGTGGTGGGGCGTTCGGGGGGGACTGGCTTGGAGACCGGGTGGCGCGCGACGGGATTCAACGCCGATGTCATTGGATGGAAGGGCGTTCCGGGGCATCGACCCGAGGTGCACCGTCGGGACGAGCGTCGTGTCGCGATGGTTCTGTCGGGTGGGGCGGGGGAGTGGCTGTTGCCGGACACAGCCGCCCCGGGTTGGCGATTGACGATTGACGGTTCGGATGCCGGCTGGGAACTGGACCCGCCGACCGGCTATCGTCGTTTCCGTCCTCCTCCGGGTTCACGGACGGCCGAGTGGGTTTACGATCCGATGGGTTGGAGACTCGGGGTGTTCCTGACCTGTGTCGGAGGGTGTATACTGGCCGTATTGCTGGCGGGATTTTCCGTCCGGCAACCCCAGCCGTCCCGCCATGTCTGACCTGACCATCACTGTTCGCGAGGAATCCGGAATACCGGTGGTTGCCGCTGTCGGCGAATTGGATGTCGACCGCGCCCCGGAACTACGTTCCGAACTGGAGGCGTTGGCGTCCTCGGGAGCCTCGACGGTGGTGATCGACCTCTCGGGTACCGCGTACATCGACTCCACGGGCTTGGGGGTCTTGGTGGCCGCGCGCAAGCGTGCGGTCCAGGCCGGCGGCGAGTTGCGTCTGGTCTGTCCGGATCCGGCGTTGCGCAAGGTCTTCGAGATCACCGGTGTCTGGGAGTATTTCTCAATCCACGAATCGCTCGGCTCGGCGTTGTCCGGCTCGACGTCGTCTGCCGGCTGAACCCGTGTCGAACGGGCGAGGGGCTGCCGGCCGACATCATTCAATTCCCGGAGGAATCTTCGTGTCCAATTTCCCCCGGCGGGTATTTTTGCCCGCTGTTTTTGCATTGACGATTGCGTTGACCGCACCGACGGGATGCAAGTCGAAGGCCAAGGCTGCCGACTCCGATGTCATCAAGGTCGGACAATATGCGTCCCTGACAGGTGAGACCTCGACCTTCGGCGAGGAATCCAACGCGGGGGTCCAGTTCGCGGTGGACGAGATCAACGCGGCGGGCGGCATCGATGTGGGCGGCAAGAAGCTCAGGGTCGAGGTCGAAACCCA
>CAZYBA010000016.1:0-16895 GCA_964646105.1 uncultured Armatimonadia bacterium | reverse complement strand
AGCAAGCCGGACGAGGCGAAGAACATTGCGGTGAAGTTCGCCGCGGACCCGGCGGTGGTCGCGGTGTTGGGCGAGGTGGCGTCGACGCGTTCCATCACGGCCGCCCCGGTGTACCAGCAGGCCGGTATCCCGATGATTTCCCCGTCGTCGACCAATCCCGAGGTCACGGAAAAGGGCGAGTTCATCTTCCGGGTTTGTTTCATCGACCCGTTCCAGGGCTTTGTGATGGCGAAGTTTGCGGCCGAGGAGCTTAAGGCGAAGTCGGTTGCCATCCTGCGCGACCAGTCCCAGGACTACTCGGTCGGGCTCGCCAACGCGTTCACCGAGGCGTTCACCAAGATGGGTGGCAAGATATCGAAGGATGTCTCGTACAACGCCAAGGACGCCGACTTCCGTTCGCAGCTGGCGCAGGTGAAGGGGGCCGATGCCATCTTCATTCCTGGTTACTACGGAGAGGTGGGCACGATTGCCCGGCAGGCGCGCGAGCAGGGCATCAATGTCCCGTTGCTCGGCGGTGACGGTTGGGACTCTCCGAAGTTGATCGAGGGGGCCGGTGGACCGGGAGGTGCGCTCGAGGGCTGCTATTTCTCCACCCACTACTCTCCGGACGACAAGTCGGACAAGGTTCAGGAGTTTGTCAAGAAGTACTCCGAGAAGTCTGGCAAGAAGCCGGCCAGCCTGGTGGCGCAGGGCTACGACGCCATGATGATCCTGGCGGATGCGATCCGGCGTGCGGGATCCACCGATCGCCAGAAGGTACGGGATGCGTTGGCGCAGACCAAGGACTTCGATGCGGTCACCGGCAAGATCACGATCAATGAGTTGCGCAACGCCGTGAAGTCGGGGGTTGTGTTGCAGGTGAAGGGTTCGGAGTTCGTCTACAAGACCACCGTCCAGCCGCAATAGTCCGACCAGGCACGAAAGGAGGGGCGCCGCCACCGCCGCGCCCCCCGTTTTTTCATGGAACAGTTTCTTCAGAATACGATCAACGGGATCCAGCTGGGCAGCATTTATTCTTTGATCGCCTTGGGTTACACCATGGTGTACGGAGTGTTGCGGCTGATCAATTTCGCCCACGGGGATGTTTTCATGCTCGGGGCGTTTTTCGGCTATTACGCGTCCGCGCGCTGGCTGCATCTGTCGGAGAAGGCGACGCTCGGCGAGGGCTTGTTGGCGTTGGCGCCGGTTCTGCTGATCGCGATGGCCGGTTGTACTTTGCTGGGCCTCCTGATCGAACGTCTGGCGTATCGACCGTTGCGCAAGGCCCCGCGCCTGACCGCCTTGATCACCGCGATCGGGGTTTCGCTCTTTTTGGAAAACGGGGCGCAGTTGGTCTTCGGTGCGGATCCGAAGTTTTATCCGAATGTCACTCCACAGGGACCCGCCGGAACGCTGCGTCTGGGGCCGGTCACGGTGTCCAAGGACCAGATGGTCCTGGTGGTGGCGTCGGCGCTCCTGATGGCCATTCTCTGGGTCATTGTCCATCGGACGCGGGTCGGGTCGGCGATGCGGGCGGTTTCGCACGACGCGGATGCGGCCGGGTTGATGGGAATCGACACCGACAAGGTCATCTCGTTCACCTTCGGGCTCGGGGCGGCGTTGGCCGCGGCCGGCGGGGTGTTGTTCGGCGCGCTCACCTATGCCAAGGTATTGCCGTTGATGGGCATCCCGATGGGGCTCAAGGCCTTTGTGGCGGCGGTTGTCGGTGGCATCGGCTCGATTCCGGGGGCAATGCTCGGCGGGCTCCTGATGGGGTTGTCCGAATCGTTTGTCAAGGGCGCGCCGCGTTTGGGAATGTTCGAGCCGTCGCGCTGGACCGACGCGGTCGCGTTTGTGTTGTTGATTGTCGTGCTGCTGGTGCGGCCGGCCGGGTTGCTGGGCAAGAACGCCCCGGAGAAGGTGTGACATGCCCCGCGTCCTGATTCGTCTGGCCGGTGCCGCGGTGGTGCTGGCGCTTCTGTTTGTCCTGTCCCACGTCCTGCCCGCAACGCTCGAGGCGATTGTGGTGCGTGTGGTGATGCTCTCCGGCATCGCGATCGTGATGGCGGTTTCCCTCAACCTCATCAATGGTTTCACGGGTCAGTTTTCGATCGGCCATGCCGGCTTCCAGGCGGTGGGTGCGTACGCCGGAGCGGCGGTGACCGTCTACGGGCATCGGTTCTTTTCGGCGTTGCCCGCAGACGGCACCCTGATCAAGGCGCGGGAGCCGGAATTCGCCGACACCGCCGCGGCGTTCGTCACCGGTGCGCCCGCGATGCTGGTCTCCCTGCTGGTGGGAGGATTGCTGGCAGCGGCGATCGGCTACGTGGTGGGGTTGCCGAGTCTGCGCTTGCGCGGCGACTACCTGGCGATTGTGACCCTCGGCTTCGGCGAGATCATCCGTGTTGCCGTGGAGAATACCGACGCCGTGGGCGGACCACGCGGGTTCACCGGCGATCGCGCATCCGGGATCTCGGTTCCGGAACTCACCAATTTCTTCTGGGTGTACTTGTTGGTGTTTCTGGTGATTGTCGTCGCGCGCAACCTGCGTTTCTCGACCCAGGGGCTGTCGTATCTTGCGGTACGCGAGGACGAGGTGGCTGCGCAGGCGATGGGGATCGACACCACCAAGATCAAGGTGAACGCGTTCGTGATGGGAGCGTTCTTCGCCGGGATGGCCGGTGTCCTGTTTGCCCATTACGAGCGCAGCGTGCTACCGGTGTCGTTTGGATTTGTCCGGTCGTTCGACTTCGTGACCATGGTGGTGCTGGGCGGGTTGGGATCGATCACCGGGTCGGTCTTGGCTGCGGTGGTTCTTACCGCACTGCCTGAAATACTCCGATCGTCCCTCGGCACAGAGTTCAACCAGTACCGCTTGGTGGCCTATGCGCTGTTGTTGATCATCCTGATGCTGGTCCGGCCCCAAGGTATTTTCGGACGCGGTGAACTTGCCCTGCCGTTCCTGCGTCGGCGTTCCCCGGAGGGACGTTCGTGATAATGGCGCAGCCGCGGACCGAGAACCGTGTCGCGGTTTTCATTGACTTCGAGAACATCAAGCGTGCGGTGGACGAGGATTTCGCGAGCGAGCGGGTCGATTTCCAGCGTATCCTCGACGAAGTGGGGCGTATCGCGTCCGGGCGGATCGTGGTCAAACGTGCCTACGCCGACTGGGGTCTTTTCCGCGATTACCGCTCCGACCTGCTCGACAGCGCGACCGAGCCGGTCCAGACATTTTCCCTGAACCAGAGGGGGAAGAACGGCGCGGATATCCGGATGGCGGTGGATGTGATGGAGTATGTGCTGCGTCACTCCGAAATCACCCATGTCGCCTTGGTGTCCGGGGATTCCGATTTCACCCCGTTGGTCATGAAACTGCGCGAGCTCGGCCGCATGGTCATCGGCGTGGGGGTGCGTGCCCATACGTCGAATTACCTGGCCCGATCCTGTGACCGGTTTGTCTACTACGACGAACTCCAGACATCCCTCGCCGTCGGGCCGACCGATCTCCCTGATGCGTCGTCGCTGATCGACGACGCGATGGACCGTCTGGGCAATCGTCCGGTGCCGGGCTCGAGCCTGAAGCAGCAGATTCGGCGTTTGGAGCCGCGTTTCGACGAGGCCCTCTACGGCCATGCGACCTTCCTCGAGTTCCTGCGCGCCCGCGGGTTGCGCCTCGACATCAGCAAGCCCACGGTCGGAGACATCACGGTGGCTCCCCAAGGACTGCTGCCGGCCACGGCGCTCGGTGCGGATGTGGAGACATTCTTTGCTGCCCCGGTGTCGGCATCCTCCCAGGGGCTGGGAACCGTCGACCGGTACCGACTGATCCTGCGGGACAACAATTTCCGCTATGTTCCCTATCCGGAGCGCATCTCGATCATCGAGGTTCTCTACTCGATCTTCTACGATGCCGAGGAAACCGGTGCGGTTTCGCTGAAGGAGGCCAAGGATCGGCTGCATGCGTGGTTCGAGTCGAACCGGCCCGCGGTGTCGTGGGACTCCATCAACTCGACGGTCTACCATCTCTTCTACACCTGGTGCTTTGCATTCGATCGCGCCGATGAAGAAGCCGGCAAGCAGTTGTGGGACCGACGTACCACGTTGCAGGGCGACATTGAATCGGTTCAGGATTTGGTGAACAAGTGTGAGCGTGGGATGGTTCGCAAGGTCTGGGAGCGCGAGCGTGAAGACACCGACACCCGTGCGATGAACCAGTGGCTTTTCGACGGTGTGGAGGAGATGCTCCCGCGCGTCGAGTCGTTGGTGGAGCATGTCACCCAAGCCAGCGTGGCGTTCGCAGGGCGGACCGGCCCGGGAGTCTGAGGATCTTTCCCGCCGTGGACCGATTGTCGATGCTGGCCGGTGCGGTGGGTTGGGCGCGTTCGGCCGCGGAACTCTCCCCGCGCGCCATTGCGGACGAGGCAGCCCGAACGTTCACGATTGCGGTCATCGGATCTGCGGTCGACCGGGACCGCTTGATCGAGCGAATACTCGGACCGGACCTGCGCGGACCGGAACGCGAGCACGCTCTTTCGGTGTTTCGCCCCATGGATCAGGCACCGGTCGCGGATTTGGCGAAGGCGCTGTCGTTCCGGATCTGGGCACCGTCCGGCGACGGCGCGATCGGAGGCCGCGACCACCGCTCGCTGCCATTTCAAGGTGATCTTGTTGCGGTTACGAAGGCGATGCTGGAATTGCGTCCGGATCTGGCGGTCGCGCTGGGCCGACGTTTGCCGGGTTTCCGTGCCGAAGCCTGCCGAATGGTGCTGCGGGACGCGTGCCGGAACAATGCGCAGATTTCCTTGTTGTCGGCGCTGCCCGGGGTTTTGCCGATCACCGCGCCGTTCCTGCCTGTCTCGTCGCTGGCCGATGCCGTCCTGCTGACCAAGAACCAGGTGATGATGGTGATGCGGCTTGCGGCGCTGCATGGGGAACGTCCCGGATTCACGCGCCAGATCCGCGAGTTGTTGGCGACGGTCGCCACGGCTCTGGGCTGGCGGACGGTCGCCCGGCAGGTGGTGGCGATGGTGCCGGCCGGCGTGGGGGCGGGGCTCAAGGCTGCGATTGCCTGGTCCGGAACCTACGCCGTGGGCAAGGCTGCGCTGATGTTCTACGAACGAGGGCGGATGCCGACTGTCGCCGACATCCGGGCGTTCGAGCAAGAAGGGCGCGCCGACGGCATGACGGAGGTCGAGCAATTGGTTTCCCCACCGTCCGATATCGGGGCAGGCGTTTCCGAAGTGGCTCGGGACGCGGAGGTGTCCGATCGGTGCGAGAACCAGGAGCCGGGTTAGTCGTCCTACCTTCGACCGGACCGCTGCCGTGGTGGTTGCTGGTCCGTCCTCTCGAAACGTTCCCGATGCACGGGGCGTTGCAAATCCCCTTCTTGTCATCGGTCCATCGTCCCGGTTGTTTTCGGTTCACCACCACCGTGGTGCCGCTGATCCGGTCACAGGATTGAACCGCGCGCAGGAGGGGCCGATGCGATGATTCTCCGAATGACCACCGAAGAGATCGATTGAACTGCGCGCGGGAGGGGCCGATCCCGAGGTGGGTGGCGGCTCCCTCGCCCGAAGCGGACGGCCTGACTAGGAAATTTGGATCAGAGAACCGACAGCGGCTGGAATTTGCGGCCTTGGATGCTGATCTGCCGAGCCAGGTTGCCGGCCACTTCCCGCAGAATGATCGACTGTGGGCAGTCCGGATCGGTCACCAGGATCGGCTCTCCTTCGTCCCCGGCGCGGCGCGTCGGGATATCGAGCGGAATCTCGCCAAGGAACGGCACCTTCAGCTCTTCGGCGGCCTCGTGGCCTCCCCCGTGGCCGAAGATGTGGTATGCCTTGCCGGTGTCCGGTGCGATGAAGTAGGCCATGTTTTCGATGACACCGAGGATCGGGACATCGAGTTTTTGGAATGCCCGGAGGCTTTTGACTGCGATGCTGGCTGCCACGTCCTGAGGCGTCGTGATGATGACGGCTCCGGTGAGGGGGATGGCTTCGGCGAGCGACATCGAGACGTCACCGGTGCCGGGTGGCAGGTCCACGAGCAGGTAGTCGAGTTCGCCCCAGGCGACATCGGCGAGAAATTGGTTGACGACCTTGCCGAGCATCGGGCCGGGATCCACGAGAAAGCCCATGGAAACACAACTGACCCCGTGACGTTCGACCGGGGCGATTTTCTGGACCACGTTGCCGTCCGGGAGACGTTCGGCGGTTTGTCCGAGGGATTCGTCCTCGACTCCGAGCAGGATGGGGATCGTGGGGCCGTAGATATCGGCGTCCATCAGCCCGACCTTGGCTCCTGCTTGCGCCAAGGCGACTCCCAGATTGACGGTCAGAGTGGACTTGCCGACCCCGCCCTTGCCCGAGCCCACCGCGATCACGTGCTTGACCTTGGGCAGGATTTTGCCGCCCTGGGGTCGCCGCGGCGCCACACGGGCGCTCATTTCGATCTTGATCGACTTCACGCCGGGCACCGCCTCGACAGCGGCGCAGCAGTCGGCCTCGATCTTGGCTTTCATCGGGCAGGCGGGGGTGGTCAGGACCACTTCAAACGCAACACTGCCTTCGCAAATCCGCACCCGCTGAATCATCCCGAGCGTGACCAAATCCTTGCCGAGGTCGGGGTCGGGCACCGTGCGCAATGCGTCGAGAATCGCGGCTTCGTCGGGTTGGGGTGTGGTTTCCATGCCCGGTGAGTCTACCCGCTGGCTGGCCGGGGGCGCTACGCATCGAAAGACTGATCCGCGTTGATGGTGCGACGTTTTCCCGAGAAAATCTGTTTCTTCGGCAGGGAAACCGGGCGGGCCGCGGGGAATCGGTTGGCGCTTGGGATTTCCTCTGGTTGCCAGCCGCTGGCGACCAGGCAGGGCGCATTGCTTTTCCGAGGTTCGGACGGTTCGCAGGAGGTTTCGATGACAATCGGTGACGCGTTGAAGGACTTGGGAGCGCTGCCGTCGGTGTTGAGTGCCGACGAGCAGGCGGTATTGGACCGCGACGGGTATTTGGTGTTGCCGGGAATCCTGACTGCCGAGCAGGTTGCGGCGATGAACGCGGTCCTGGACCGGCTGGCGGTCCAGGAAGGGGACCGTGCCGGCACCGAGGTCCATCAGGAGCCCGGAACGGTCCGTCTTTCCAATCTGGTGAACAAATGGGACGGCTTCGACATATGCTTTTCGCACCCGCGGGTGTTGTCGGGGATTGCTCAGGTACTCGGGGGCGATCTCAAATTGTCGTCATTGAACTTTCGGTCGGCGTTGCCCGGGTCCGGCTTGCAGGGATTGCATTGCGATTGGTCGGGTCCGGTGCCTGCCGGTGATTACCACGTGTGCAATTCCATCTGGCTTCTGGATGATTTTTCACCGGAGAACGGAGCGACGCGGGTGGTGCCGGGATCGCACCAATGGGAAAAAACTCCCCAACAAACCATGGAGGATGCATCGGCACCGCATCCGGACGAGGTCGTGTTGACCGCGCCGGCGGGAACGGTGGTGATTTTCAACAGCCATACCTGGCATGGCGGGACATTGAACCGTTCTTCGCTGCCACGTCGGGGCATGCATTCGTATTTCTGCCGTCGGGAACATCCCCAGCAGCTCGACCAGCGCCGCTGGCTCGACGCGTCCACGGTGGCGCGCCTGAACGAAGCGCAGCGGGTGATCCTCGACATTTGATCGCTGCTTTGCCCCGCCGAAAGCCATTCGGTCGAGCCAAAAGGAACGGGAATCCGCCTCTGAATTTACCGGAGACTTGTCTAGGTTCGGGGTTTCGGACGGTCTATGTCGACCAAATGCCCGGTCTTGGTTTTCTCTGCCGAAAGCATCTTTGCGGGGGTAATTGGAATCGGGATCTGCCCCGATTCTGGCATTGTTGACAGTTGTTTCGTCTTCTATTATGCCATTGTGCCAATGACTGTTGACACTTTTTAGGGGACGCGGATATACTCCCCTGCGTCCCGGACCCCGGTCCCGGCGACACCGACACGGAGCAAGGAGCGCGGAATCAATTCATGGAAGCCGAGAACAGGGAACTCCTCACGGTAGAGCAAGCCGCCAACTACCTCCAACTCTCCCAATCCAGCATCCGCTCCTACATTCGTCAGGGCAAGCTCAAGGCTTTCCGCGTGGCTGGCAAACGCAAGGTGCTGATCCACAAGGAAGAGCTTCTCAAACTGCTTGAACCGGCCCGCGGCGACGAGTAACCGGTCCGTGGCGCTGGTTCCACGCAACCCTTCTCTGCGCGCCGAAGCCAAGGAAGCTTGGCGGTACCGGGAACTGCTCTTCACGTTGGTGAAGCGCGAACTCGACGTTCGGTACAAGAACTCGCTGTTCGGGGTGGCTTGGTCCCTCGCGAATCCGCTGGTCCGCGCCCTGGTCCTTTGGGCGGTCTTCGACAAGATCGCTCCGCTTGGAGTCAACGACTACTCCGCCTACCTGCTCGCGGCGTTCCTGCCGTGGACCTTTTTTCTGACCGGCACCCTCGACGCGGCCGAGTCGGTGTCCAAGCAGATGGCGCTGGTGCGCAAGGTCTATTTCCCGCGCGAGCTGCTCCCGATCGCCACCACCATGGCCAATCTGCGGCACTTCCTGCTCTCACTGGTTGCCGTGGCGCTGCCGTTCCTGCTGTTTCTTTACGGACGTGACTCGCTGGCCACGGGATCGCTCTCCCTGCCCCCGGCGGAAATCCTGCTGGTGCCGTTGCTGGTGGTCTTGCAAACCCTGCTGATCGCCGGACTCGCGCTCTTCTTGTCGGCGCTGAATGTCTTCTTCGAGGACACCAAATTCCTCGCGGCCGTGCTGCTGGATCTACTCTTTTACGCAGTTCCGATCATCTATTTCATCGAACAAGTTGCAGTCACCCCGGCGTTCGAGCCCGCGACCGCACGCCTGATCCATGATCTGTTCCTCCTGAACCCGATGACGGTCCTCTTGGTGTGCTGGAGGGTCTGCCTGCTCCGCCCGACCGTCATGCCGGCAGGTCGGTTCGGGCTCGCCGATGACTTGGCGGTCAACCAAGGCATCCCGTGGGTTTTCCTCGCAATCGCCGCGGTGGTTTGCATCGGGGCGTTTGTCGGCGGTTACACGTTCTTCAACCGGCGCAAATGGCGGTTCGTGGAACAACTGTGAATACTCCGGCGATTTCGATCCGCTCGGTGTCCAAGCGTTTCCGGGTCGCGGGGACCGGGTACGCAGGCATCAAGGGGCGTCTCGGGGCGTTGCTGTCGGGACGTCGCCCCGAGGCCAAGATTGTCACCGCCCTCGATCAGGTGTCGCTCGACATTCTCCCGGGAGAAACCGTAGCCTTGATCGGGCGCAACGGTTCGGGCAAGTCGACATTGCTCTCGCTCTGCGCCAACGTCATGCGTCCCGACGACGGGACGATCACGTTCCCGAACTCCGTCGATCCCACCCATCCCCGCCTTGCTCCGCTGTTGGAAGTGGGGGCCGGCTTCCATCCCGACCTGACAGGCGCCCAGAATGTCTTCTTCAACGGCGCCATCCTCGGCCTCAGCAAGACGGAAATGCAGCGGCGCTACGACGATATTGTCGCGTTCGCCGACTTCGAGAACCCCGCCTACCTCGACGCCCCGGTCCGTACGTATTCGTCGGGAATGTTTGTGCGCCTTGGGTTCGCGGTGGCGGTGCACACCGACCCGGAAATCATTCTTGTCGACGAAACCCTGGCGGTGGGTGACGAAGCGTTCCAGCGCAAGTGCTACGACCGGATCCGCCGTTTCCAAGAAGATGGCAAGACCATCGTGTTCGTGAGCCACGACATGGATGCGGTACGCAAGGTGGCGACCCGAGCGGTGTGGCTGCGGCATGCGAAGATTGCGTTGGACGGAACTGTCGACGATGTGGTGGCGGCGTACCACCACGATGTCGGGGTCTGAAACCGGGGCCTGGGCAAGGCGCTCCAATCCGGGATTCCCGTCGATTGCCGCGTGTGTTCCGATCGGCCGGAGTCGGTCCCGCTTTGATTGGCCTGTTTGTCGCGCAGGGATTGGGAACATCGCCCCGTAGCGGGTTGTTTGGCGTACCATGCAGACCATGTCACGCTCCATTCCCTCCCGCGCAGATATCCCGGTTGAGTCGACCTGGGACCTGAATGCGATTTTCCCGACCCTTGCCGATTGGGAGAACGCGTTCGCGAACGTCGATTCCGATTTCGGCCGTCTCGCTGGTTTCACTGGCCAGGTCGCGTCCGGGGAAGCATCCAGGATCGCGTCGGTACTTGCCGATGTGGAAGCCGTCCGGGTTCGCGTGTCGCAGGTGGCGGTGCACGCGCGACTCGCCTGGGCGGTGGATACGTCCGATTCCGCCAACGCCGAACGTTCCGACCGTGCGTCCGGCCTGATCGCCCGCTTCGCGGCCGCGACGGCTTGGCTGGAGCCCGAGCTGCTGGCCCTCGGTGCCGAGCGGCTGAGCGCCTGTGCGTCGTCGCCGCAGTTGTCCGCGTTTGCGCACCCCCTCGAGCGGCTTGCCCGTCGTGCGCCGCATGTCCTCTCGCCGGACGTGGAACAGGTGATGGCGCGCGCATCCGAGGCGTTTGGAGCGGGCAAAATCCATTCCGCCCTCACGGACACGGATTTGAAGTTCGACCCGGCGGTCGCTTCGGACGGCACCGAGCGCGAAATCGGGCAGGGAACCATCGGCAAGTTGTTGACCGACCCCGACCGCGCCGTGCGGCAGTCCGCTTGGGAAAACTACGCCGACCGCCATTTGGCTTTGCGCTCGGGGCTAGCTGCCACCCTGGCCACCGGGGTTCGGCAGAATGTCTTTGTGGCACGCACCCGCGGCTACGCGTCCCCGCTGCACGCGTCGCTCGAGTCCAACTTCATCCCGGTGGATGTCTTCGAACGCCTGATTGACGCGTTCCAGCGCCACCTGCCGGTCTGGCATCGCTACTGGGAACTGCGTCGCCGCCGGCTGGGTCTCGAAAAGCTCGCTCCGTGGGATGCGAAAGCTCCTCTGGGACACACCGCGGGGCCGGAGATTCCGTATGCGCAGGCGGTGGAGTGGATTGCGGACGGCATTGCGCCGCTGGGTGGGGAGTATGTCGACGCCCTGCGCAAGGGCTGCCTCGAGCAGCGCTGGATAGACATTTACCCGAACCGCGGCAAGCGCATGGGGGCGTTTTCGTCCGGAACCTACGGCACCCACCCGTACATCCTGATGTCCTACAACGACGACATTTTCTCGTTGTCGACGCTCGCCCACGAACTCGGGCATTCGCTGCATTCGTGGTACAGCCGGCGTCATCAGCCGCCGCAGACCGCGGGTTACGGGCTCTTTGTGGCCGAAGTCGCGTCCAATTTCAACCAGGCACTGGTGCGGTCGCATTTGTCGGAGCGTTTCGCCGGCGACCGGGAGTTCGAGATCGCCCTCATCGAGGAGGCGATGTCGAATTACCACCGCTATTTCTTTGTGATGCCGACCCTGGCCCGGTTCGAGCGCGAAATCCACGATCGGGTCTGGGCGGGCGGCGGACTCACCGCACCGTGGCTGATCGAGCGGATGGCGCAGCTGTTCGGGGAGGCGTTCGGTACGGACGTCGACCTTGGCGGACCCAACTGGGAACGACTGGGTTCGACATGGATGCAGTTCAGCACCCACATGTACGCGAATTTCTATGTCTACCAGTACGCCACCGGTATCGCCGGCGCCCATGCGCTGGCCAAGCGGGTCGCGACCGGCGACCCGGCGGCACGGGATGCGTATTTGGGCTTCCTGAAGGCGGGCGGGTCGAAGTATCCGCTGGATGCGCTCAAGGACGCCGGGGTCGACATGCTGTCTGCGCAACCGGTCGAGGACGCGTTCGCGGTGATGGCCGGCTATGTCGACCGTCTGGCCGAACTGCTGGATGCCTGACGTTCCGGCGGAGGCGCTCTGTACCGATGATTTGGTGGCTGCCGCCGCGTCCGGGGATCGGGAACGGGTGCGGCGTTGTGTCGACGCGGGAGTGCCGGTGGACGCGCTGGGGACAGACGGCTGGAACGCGTTGCATGAGGCAGTGTCGGAAGGGCACCCCGACATTGTGGCGTTGTTGATCGAAGCTGGTGCGGATCTTCAATTGCCTCATTCCGGTGGCGAAACCCCGTTGACATTGGCGATCCAGTCCGATCGCACGGATGTCTTCCGGATTTTGGTGGAGCACGGCGCAAACTTGGCCCGCGGCACCGACAATCCGGGATGGTTGATGTCCCAGGCGGGAAGCTCTGGAAACGTGCCCATGTTGGAATGGATGGTCGGGCAGGGGGTGGATGTCGACACGGTCGATTTCCAAGGCTGTACCGCGCTGACAATGGCTGCGGTGCGCGGGCATTCCGACGCGGTGTGTTGGCTTCTGGCGCGGGGTGCGGATCCCAACCACCGCGACAACGACGGCGAGACGGTGTTGATGTGGGCCGCCGATCATGCGGGAAATGTCGAAATCCTGCGGATCCTGATCGGAAACGGCGCAGACGTGCGTCTTGTCAACGACGAATCGATCACGGCGTTGACTTGGACAACCCATCATGGGGATGTTGACATGGCTTCGGTGCTTCTCGATTCGGGATGGGATGCGTCCGATCTGCATTGGGCGTTGTGGATGGCGTCGGCTCGAGGATTCACGGGGCTGGTCCGTCTTCTTCTGGCGCGGGGTGCGGATCCTGCGGCGACGGACCCGGCAGGCAAAACGGCGTGCGCCATCGCGGCGGAATCGGGACACCGCGAAATAGCATCGATTCTCGGCAAGGCGGTTGCCGCCCGAGAGTCGCAATGACAGCGGGAACGTCCCCGCCGGGAAAGTGTTGTATTCGGCAATGAACCAAGTGGTGGTGATCGGGAGCGGATTCGCGGGGCTGGCGGCGGCATGTCGGCTGGCGAAGGACGGATTCAGTGTCACCGTCTTGGAGAAGAATGCCCAACTCGGCGGCCGTGCCCGCACCTGGTTGGAGGGTGGCTTCACGTTCGACATGGGACCATCCTGGTACTGGATGCCCGATGTCTTCGAGGAGTTCTTCGGTCAATTCGGAAAGCACCCTTCGGACTTCTACAATCTGGTGCGTCTCGACCCGTCGTACCGCGTGTTCCTGCCGGGTATCGACCGGGTCGATGTCCCGGCCGGGCGGGATGCACTGGAAACCTTGTTTGAACAGCGGGAGACGGGAAGCGCGGCGCGGTTGCGGGCGTTTCTTGGCGAAGCCGCGCAGACCTACCGCATCGGAATGGGCGAGTTTGTCCGGAAGCCGTCTATTTCCTTGCGCGAGTTCATGGATCCGCGCCTGCTGACGCTTGCCCCTAAGCTCGGCATGTTCACGTCGATGCGCGACCGTGTAGCCCGGGTGGTCTCGGACGACGCCCTGCGCCAGATCCTGGAGTTTCCGGTGCTGTTTCTGGGGGGAACCGCCAAGCAGATTCCGGCGATGTATTCCTTGATGAACCATGCGGACTTGGTGCAGGGCACCTGGTATCCGATGGGCGGCATGCGTTTGGTGGCGGATGCCATGTTGACGTTGGCCCGTGAGTTGGGTGTGGAGTTGTTGCCATCGACGGAGGCGCGGTCGATTCGCATCGAAAACGGACGGGCCGTGGCGGTGGTGACCGACCAAGGCGAACTGCGCACCGACTGGGTGGTAGGCGCGGGCGATTACCACCATGTGGAACAGCGTTTGCTACCGGCCGAGCACCGTGTCTACACCGAATCGTGGTGGGACAAGCAAGTCCTCTCGCCATCGTCGCTTCTGGTTTTCCTGGGCGTCGACCGACGCCTCGACGGCTTGTTGCACCACAATCTGTTCTTCGACGAGGGACTGGACGACCACGCGGAAGTGATTTACGATCGTCCGGCCTGGCCGTCAAAGCCGTTGTTTTACGCCTGTGCGCCGTCTCGGACCGACCCGTCGGTGGCGCCCGAGGGGTGTGAGAACCTTTTTCTCCTGGTGCCGCTCGCACCGGGACTGTCCGACACCGACAGCGCGCGCGAGAGCATTGTCGAGACGGTGATGGATCGTCTCGAGGAACGCATAGGGGTTCCTGTGGACCTACGCCCATCGGGATTTTGTCGAGGATTACCACGCGTACAAGGGGAATGCGTACGGTCTTGCCAATACGTTGCGCCAGACGGCGATCTTCAAGCCGAAGATGCGCTCGTCGAAGGTACGCAATCTGTATTACGCCGGGCAGTTGACGGTTCCGGGACCCGGTGTCCCGCCGTCGCTGCTCTCCGGAGGCATGGTGGCGGGCTTGATCGCGGACGAGGCCCGCAAGCGCTGACAAGTCTTGGCGCATTGCGAAACTGCGGACGAGTTGCTCGGCGCGGCACCGGCCCATGTTGCCGGCCGATTCCAAACCGGGTTCGCGTCGCTTGAGGGGGCTTCGGTGGTCAACGCGGCGTTTGACGACTGAGCGCGTCCCGCAAGTCTTCCACCTCGCGGCGCAGCTTGAGCTCGCGTAGTACGGCTTCGGCCTGGCTTTTTCCCGCTTCCTCGGCTATCTCGTCCGCGCGGAGTTTTTCTTCGACGAGTGCCTGCAGGCGGCCCTTGTTTTCCGCGAGCAGGGCTTGGACGCGGGCTTCGGAATTCATGGCGCGCACCGTCAGCCAGGTGGCGCCGCCGAGCAGCACCGACGCGATGGCTGCGGATTGGAAGACGCCGCGCAAAAAAGCGGCTCGTTGGCGCTGCTGTTCGGTCACCGGCAAGTGGACCTTCACCCACGCGACATCGAACACTGTCGAATAGATCCGGTTGCGCAGGATCAAGGAGCCGTTGCGGTCCCGGACGATGCCGGCGAGCCGCAGGGTATCCACCGAATCACCGTCGGCGCGGGTGGGAACCTTTCCGCGCAGCACCTCGGAATAGGTGTTGAGCACTTCGGCGACAGGAGTGTCTCCCGCGAGCAAGCGACGTTCCACAAACGACAGATTGGGCTCGGTTTCACGGGACGTATCGGAGAGGAACAGCCGCTGGACAATGCGATCGATATCACCGTGGGTGGTCTGTCCGATCTGGATCGCGGCCGCCTCGCGACAAAGGCGTTGGGTGAGATAGGGATGCCCCGACGTCCACCAGAGGATGCGTTCGAGCAAATAACTTCCGTTTTCGCCGAGTCCCGACGCAAGGGGTGCTGCTTCGGGCGCGGTGAAATCGGACGGCACGATCCGGCGCCCCACGTTGAACGGTGTCCCGAGCGGGTTGCGAATCAAGGATTCCGGCGTCGCCGAGCCGGTGAGGCAGATCGACAGACGTGCCCCGGATTGACGTCGTTCGCTGGCTTGGTGGCAAGCGCGGATTCCGGCGAAAAACTCATCCGTGGGAAAAGGCAGCGACCGAACTGCATCGATCTCGTCAATGAGCAGGACGAGGGGGCGTGTATCGGTTCGTGTCCAGTGGTCGAGCAGGTCGAAGAATGCCTTGGCCGGACCGACTCTGGCGTTGAATACCGCATCCTCTGCGTCGTCTTCATGGTCGACTGCCGCGCCGGCCTGTGCGGCGAGACCCGCGTACCACTGCTGCGGGGTCACATTCCAGCCGAGCGCGGTGAGATCGAGGTTGGCCACGCGTGCGCCGGTGTTGCGCAGTCGGAACGCGGCCCGTGCCATCAGACTGGACTTGCCGACCTGCCGAGTGTCGAGCAGGTGACAGACTCCACCCTGGGTCAACGCGTCCCAGAGGTCGTGGTCGGCCTGTCGTTCGACATAGCAGGGTGCGTCGGGAGGGACATTCCCTCCCGTCACGAAGAAATCCGGTCGGCCTGGCACGATTAGAGCGGAAGTTCGTCGATGCGCACCGGCCGTCCGAGTTCGGCGGAGCGGTCGGCGGCGAAGACCACCCGGTGTGTCGCGAGTGCGGTTTCGAAATCGGTGAACGGCATCGGCTTGTTTTCGTTCAAGGCATCGACAAACGCTTGGAACTGGGGCGGGTACGGGTGGTCGCGAACATCGCCGGAGTCGACGGTCGGGACGCCGAGTTGGTTCCAGATGTCCTTGTCCATGCCGGGCCAACCGGTGGCGGTGAATTTGTTGTCCAGCATGCTGCCGCGGCTGCCCACCAGATGGAGGTGGAAATAGTAGGGCTGGACACAGTCGATGCAGGAGGTTGTCTTGCCGATCCGTCCGTCGGCGAAGCGCATCAGGCTGACCGATGTGGTTGGGTATTCGTAGGCAGCGAACGCCGGATGGGTGGAGCGCGTCTGGTAGCTGCTCACTTCGACGATTTCCCCGTCCATGAAGTGGCGCAGCAGGTCGAGGGCGTGGCATCCGGCAGTGAGCAGGCTGCTTCCACCGTACTCGGCGAGGCGGTTCCATTCGTACTGGCCGTACCAGGGCCCGATGCCGTGGAAATAGTCCACTTCTCCGAGATGGATGTCGCCGAGATGGCCTTGGGCGATGGTGGCGTGCGCTGCTTGGGCATGGCGGCTCCAGCGCACCTCGAAACAAACACAGGCCTGGACACCGTTTTCGCGGATGGCGTCGCGAACGGCAACACAGTCCTCCCAGCGAATGCCGATCGGCTTCTCGATGATGAGGTGCTTGCCGGCGCGCGCTGCGGCGATTGCCTGGGCCGGGTGCAGCGGGT
Organism: uncultured Armatimonadia bacterium; assembly: GCA_964646105.1. GTDB lineage: Bacteria > Armatimonadota > Armatimonadia > Armatimonadales > Armatimonadaceae > CAIRTT01. The sequence continues at coordinate 359 of CAZYBA010000016.1, read as the reverse complement.
GTGGGGTGCAGATGTCGATGATGTCGATCTCTGGGTCGGCGAGCATGCTGTCGAAATCGTTGTGGACACCGAGCGCAATTCCGTACTGGGCTTCGAGCGCGGCGGGATCGAGGGGACGACGCGAGCAAACGGCGGTCACATCCGCTCCGCGCACTGACTTGAAGGCCTCTATATGAGCTCCTGCAACCCAGCCGAGCCCGACAATTCCGATTCGTTTCGATTTCATGCGGACATCTTACCCGTCGCCGGACGAGGCAGGAAGTGCATTGCGAAGGGTCGGCCAATCTTGACTGACAGGGTCTCGCATGGTATACCAAGGGCCGCTTGGCGGCGTAGCTCAGCCGGTTAGAGCGAGGGAT
>CAZYBA010000015.1:17478-19664 GCA_964646105.1 uncultured Armatimonadia bacterium | reverse complement strand
CGATGTACCAGTTGTTCATCTTCTTCATGATCACCGACCCGAAAACCACCACCCATTCACGCAAGCTCCAGATGCTGGTGGCCTTCCTGGTGGCCGCCGCGGAATCGACTCTCCGCTTCTTCGGACCGATGGCGGGGTGGATTCACTTGGCCGCACATGCGCCGTACTACGCCCTGACACTCATGGGGCCAGCGTCGAACATCATCGAGATTCTGGTCCAGCAGCGGATCAAGCGCGCAGAGGGTGCGCGCATGGCAACCGCGTAGTCATTTCCGACCAATCGTTCGATACCGAGACACCCGGGGATCCCCCCGGGTGTTTTTTTTGCCGGAGCGTGCGCCGGCCCTGCGTGGTCTGACGCGGGATGGTCGCGCCGTATCGGTCGCCCCCGGGCAGTTCAAATAATGCAACAATATTGCAAGTAACGGGGAACAATGGTAAACGCAATCCAGTTGCATTGAATGGGGGTGGAACGGTGATCCGTTTTGGTTTTGTGCTTCGCTCGCTGCTCTTGTTCGGCCTTTTGGTTGTGTCGGGTTTGGGGTCGCATGCCCACCAGTTCCAAGTCGAACCGATCGTGGCGGTCCTGCGGCCACAGGAAAAGTGGCTCTACGCCGAGTTCACGGGAAATGTCCAGGACATCACCCAAAGTGTCGAGGCCAAACCGGAAGACCGACGTGGCGACGGGTTCACGACGGATGTCGAGCAACGCGTACTCGCGTATTTCAACGAGCGATTTCTTGTGGAGCAAGGCGGTGAAGTCGGTCCGGCGCAATGGGTTTCCCTCACCCATCAAGGTGGGCTCGACCCCACCGTTTCCCGTTTCCGGTTGGCGTTGCGATACCCGCGCCCGGAAGGGTCCAACGGTGCATCGGAGATTCGGGTAACCAACCGCATGCTCGACTACCTGCCGAATTCGCGGGTGATCCTGAGCACGGGAGGGTTGAATCGGTCGTTGGCCTACGGCGATACGACGTCCTACGAACCCGGGGCATTCGCGGTCAACCTCTGGCGCAACATCCGTGACTTCGCAGTACTGGGTGGGGAACATATTTTCACCGGCCCGGACCACATGCTCTTCATTGTCGCTTTGCTTCTGGTTGCCTCGTCGTTTCGCAGCTTGGTCAAGACCCTCACCGGCTTTACGATCGCACATTCGATAACGCTGGTTTTGTCGGCCCTCTCCATCGTGGTTCCGGACAGCCGCATTGTAGACATTATTGTTGCCCTGTCGATCGTGTATGTCGGTGTCGAGAATATCTTCTTGTCACGCAAGGCACTGCGTGAAGGCAAGGAAATCTCGGCGGCGCATCGCTTTTGGGTCTCGAGTGGCTTTGGCCTGATCCACGGCTTTGGTTTTTCCGGGGTCCTGAGGGAGATCGGTCTGCCCGAGGGTGCGGCTCGGTTCTGGAGTTTGTTGTCGTTCAATGTCGGGGTCGAGATAGCCCAGGTCCTCCTGTGTGCCGCGGCGTTCCCGCTGGTCCTCGCATGGCGTCGCAGCATTCTGCGCCGAGGTGCGGTTGGCGCGCGCCAGTGGACCCAAAACCTGACCGTGGCATCGGCATTGGTCATTCTCGCCGGCGGCAAGTGGTTGGTGGAACGGGCGTTCCTCGGATGATCCGTACCGTCTCGTTCACTGCCGACCATGCCGGGGGAATCGCCGCTGGCCTTTGCGGCGTCCATTGTGCGGTGATGCCGATCATCCCTTGCCTTGCCGGATTCGCGATGCAGTCGGAATGGGTGGGAACCGGTTGCCTTGTCCTGTCTGTGATCGCCGGGGCGGTTGCACTGCGCCGGGGTTGGAACTGCCATCGCAATCCGGCTCCGGCACTGCTTTGGGGACTGGGATGTGGCGTTTCGGTGCTCTTTCATCTCGCAGAGGGCAGTGCGCATTCGAGCCCCCTCGAACCGGGATTGACCATCGGGGCGGTGGCGCAGGTTGTCTCGCACTGGTTGAACCATCGGTTTTCTTGTCGCATCTCGGGTTAGCATTTACCTGCCATAGCCTCGCGCTAAATTGGGATTCACCCGATTGAGGATTGAGTAATGTGGATTTTCGCATTGGGTGAATCTTTTCCGGTCGGATAGGACGTCTACGTAGTGGTCCTGTACGGGCCGAAGGGGGATTCGATGACGTCAGACTGTCCGAAATACACATGGTTGGCGGTGACGCTGGAGCGTATCGG
>CAZYBA010000015.1:16825-17468 GCA_964646105.1 uncultured Armatimonadia bacterium | reverse complement strand
GTCCTTGGCACTTCTGATTGCCGTTGCTGCCGTGGCGGGCGCCCAATCGTTCAGTTTCGACCGCAATCTCCCTGAAGTCAGTATTTCCAGCCCGGTCGGGCTTGCCCGGTCGTCATCCGGTGCGATCTACGCGGTGGACCGTTGGCATCACCGTGTGGTTCAGTTCGATTCCGACGGCAATGTGGTGCGTGCGTGGGGATCGTACGGTTCCGGAAACGGTCAATTCGTGAGCCCACGGGGCGTGGCGGTCGATTCTTCGGGAAATGTCTATGTCGCGGACACCGGCAACGATCGCATTCAAAAGTTCACTTCCACCGGCACCTACCAACTCAAATGGGGCACGGTTGGGTCGTCCGCAGGGCAGTTGAATCTTCCGACAGGGGTCGCGGTGGACACGGCGGGCAGCGTCCATGTGGTCGATTCCATCAACTGCCGGGTACAGAAGTTCACCAACACCGGGACCTATGTTGGGCAGTGGGGGGGATTCGGCGAGGGAGCCAACCAGTTGCGCTACCCGACCGGCATTGCGATCGACGGGACCGGGACGGTCTTTGTTGCGGACTCGGGGAACGACCGTATTGCACGGCGCACATCCACTGGAGCCTTCACGTACCACGGTTCGACCGGGAACGCGGTAAACCAA
>CAZYBA010000015.1:13849-16815 GCA_964646105.1 uncultured Armatimonadia bacterium | reverse complement strand
GCATCGGTGGGTTCCTCTTTCCGCTACATGATCTTGAAGACCGACCGTTCGGGCTCAGCAGTGTGGGGTACTGCCCTCGATGTCGACGGCTGGGGCGACGTATTAGCCCTGAAGGTGGATTCGGCGGGCAATGTGTATATCGCCGATACCAACAACCACCGAATCTCGAAGCGGACTCCGGACGCAGTCTGGACGGTGTTCGGGTCGGAGGGATCCGGCAACGGTCAATTGCAAGCCCCGGAGGGCATCCTTCTCGACAGTTCAGGGCGGTTCCTGGTGGCCGACACGGGAAACCACCGCGTCCAGCGCCTCACCGCAGCCGGATCCTACGACTCTGCCTGGGGTAGTTTCGGTTCCACGTTGGGCAAGTGGAATGCGCCGTCGGGTGCTGCCGTCGATGCTGCGGGCAACGCCTATATTGCGGATACGGGCAACCATCGGATTGTGATCCGGATGTCCACCGGTGGTTTGAGCAGTTTTGGATCGTACGGATCGGGTTCAGGACAACTCGACTCACCAACCGGAGTTGGTGTGGATACGACCGGAGTGATGGCCGTCGCCGATACCGGCAACCACCGCATCGTGGTGCGCCGGGCCAACGGTACCGTGTTCTCGTTCGGCGGATTCGGGACCGGCAACGGTCAATTTGTCAGCCCGAGCGGTGTTGCGATCGGAAGTGACGGAAAGTTTTACGTTTCCGATTGGGGGAACCACCGGGTACAGGTCTTCAGTTCCACCGGCGAATATACGAGCCAGTGGGGCACCCAAGGATCGGGCCCGTCCGAACTTTCCTATCCGGAAGGTATTGCCGTCGACGGGTCCCACACGGTGTATGTCGCGGATACGGTCAACCACCGGATCCTGCGGCGCACCAGCGGCGGGGTCTTCTCGACGTTGGGAAGCGAGGGATCCGATTCCGGACAATTCCTCTACCCGAACGGTGTCGCGGTCGACTCGAGCGCAATGCTGTATGTTTCCGATTCCGGTAACGACCGCTGGGTGAAATGTGCGTTCACCGGCTATTTCCAAAGTTACGGTTCGACGGGTATCGGCAACGGGCAGCTCTCGGGGCCGGCCGGAATCGGTGCTAACTCCAATGGCATGGTGGCGGTGTCGGATTCCTCCAACCACCGCGTGGTTCTGTGGGCGGTCGACGACCCGACATTGCCGACGTCCGTTCTGACGACATCCCCGGCTCGGAACGCTGCGGGGTGGAACAAGACGGCCGTGACGGTCAATATTTCGGCGGTGGCGAACGCCGCCGGCGCGACCGTCCGTGAGATTCGTTACTCGGTCGACATGGGTGCCGAGCAGGTTGTGACCGGCGCGTCCGCACAGTTTGTGCTGAGCGACGACGGTGTCCACTCGATCGCCTACTGGGCTGTGGACAGTCGTGGAAAGGTCGAACCTACCCGTTACGCCACAGTTCGCCTGGACACGACCGCGCCTGCGGTGGCGGTATCGATCGCCTCCGGTGTCCTGTATGTCGATGCCAACGAGGGCCTCTCCGGGTTGGCGTCCACGACCTACTCGATTGACGGTGGGGCGGCACAGCCCTACACCGGGCCGGTTGCTCTGCCGGCATCGGCGTCCCGTGTTGTCGCGACCGCCACGGACTTGGCAGGCAATTCCGCTTCGGGTCAAGCGGACAATGTGATCGCTTGGCTGAAATCGGTGGTTGCAAGCCCGGTGACAGTCACCGCAGGCGGGACATCGAATGTCACGGTCACCCTGATTGCGGCAGCTCCGGTCGGCGGTTTGGTGTTCACGGTCTCCTCGAGTTCCGCGGCGGTGGTGCCCCCCTCCGCAATCACGGTGCCTGCCGGCTCGACATCGGTCGCCTTCCCTGTCACCACCGCGGCGGTTGCGAGCGATACGTCGGTCCAAGTGACCGTTACCCGCGGAGCCGAGTCGCTATCGGGCGGTCTGGTCGTGGTCCCGCCGGTGCCCAAATCGTTGGCCATCAGCCCCTCGATCGTGAACGCAGGAGGGACGGCATCGGCGACATTGACATTGACCGGGGTTGCACCGGCCGGTGGGCAGGTCGTGCAATTGTCTTCGCTGGTGCCGAGTGTCGCGACGGTGCCTGCGACGGTAACCGTACCGGCGGGGGTGGCGTCTGTGAAATTCACGGTCACGACACTTCCGACGCCAACCGACAAGGCTGTCTTGATTGCCGCCCAAGTGGACGATGTCACCTTGGTGACCCCCTTGCGGGTGGCGTCGATTGTCCCCGCTTCGGTGACAGTCGCCCCGACCTCGGTCATCGGCGGCGGGTCTGCTGTTGGAAAAGTGACCTTGACCCGGACGGCGCCGACCGGAGGGGTCTCGGTAACGTTGCGCTCGACCGACTCCGTGGCAAGCGTCCCCCCCTCCGTTGTTGTTCCCTCCGGTGCGACGTTTGCGACATTCACGGTCTCGACATCGGGTGTCTCTCTGGACCGGGTTGTCGGTATCGAAGGCTCGGTCCCCGGCAAGGTCGCAATGACCAGTTTCAAGGTGTTGGCTTCAAAACTGACTGGGTTGTCGTTCCCCGCGACGCCGGTCCCGGGAGGTTCGGCGGTGATTGGGACAGTGACGCTGTCGGGGAAGGCTCCGGCGGGCGGTTTGACCGTGCGTCTGCGATCTTCGACCACTGCCGCCACGGTTCCGGGGACGGTAATGGTGCCGGAGGGATCGACCAATGCGACGTTCACGGTGACCACCACCACCGTGCTGGCCGATACGGTGGTCCCGGTCACCGCGGTGTTGAACGGCGAAACGCGTTCGGCGAGTTTCAAGGTGTTGCGATGATCGGCCTGGCAGGCCGGGTCGCGGAAACAGGCTGTCCGTCCGATGCGTCTGCCGGCATCGAGGCTGGGTCGGGACAGAGCGGCGTGCGCGAGTGGCGGTTTGCGCCGGCAGCCGGATCGGTTCACGTCGGTCGGGCATTCTGGCCAGGGGACGGGAAAGAGGAGTGGGCGTCA
>CAZYBA010000015.1:0-13839 GCA_964646105.1 uncultured Armatimonadia bacterium | reverse complement strand
GCGCCGCCGACCCCCGATGCGTCGCGCCTGCGCGAGGCGTCGCGGGACAGGCGGCCTGCCTGCTCGCGGCGACCTGGATGGTGCTCGCCATGGGACCGTTGCGCCCGGCCGAGTCTGCGCCCGCATGGCGTTCGCTCGGCGCCGAAACTCCGGTGTCCCCCGCAACGTTCGGGCGTGGTGGCGATCCCGGACTCGGCATGGATGTTCCCAACTTCCGGGTATTCGGTCCGGGTGACACCGTGCCTCCGGTGACAACGTTGTCGACAAACCCGTCGGGCACCGGTTTTCAGAAGACAAATGTGACGGTATCGCTTTCGGCCAGTGACCCGAATCCGGGTTCCGGGGTGAAAGAGATCCGGTATTCGGTGAACATGGGGTCCGTGCAGGTGACATCGGGGTCGTCGGCAAGTTTCGTCTTGTCGTCCGATGGTGTCCATTCCCTGGCGTATTGGGCTGTCGACAACGACGGCAATGTCGAGACCACCAAGTTTGCCACGGTGCGTATCGACAAGACGGCGCCTACGGTCGACGGGGACTTGTTGTCCGGCGTGTTGTATTTGTCGGGCGACGATGCGGGATCGGGCTTGTCGCAATTGCGCTACACGGTCGACGGCGGCGCGTCACAGGCGTACTCGTCACCGGTCAGCCTGCCGACGGGTGCGTCCAAGGTGACTTTCTGGGCGGTTGACGTTGCCGGGAATAGCTCCCCGGTGGAAACGTTGTACGCGACCCGGTACCTGAAGGCGTTGGTTCCGTCGGCGACCTCGGTGGTGTCGGGCGTGTCCATGACCCTGCGGGTTGATTTGAATGCCGCGGCTCCCGCCGGCGGTCTTGTCGTGGCGTTGACATCGTCCGCGCCTTCGATTCTTCCGTTGCCTGCGACGTTGACAGTCCCTGCAGGGGCGTTGTCCGCGTCCACTCCCGTAGTGGTGGGAAATGTGGCGTCGGTCCAGTCGGTCCAAGCCACTGCGTCCTTGGGTGGGATTTCGCTGGGGACGGGTGTCTTGGTGACGGGGCCGTTGCCCAAGTCGTTGGTCTTGTCGCCGACGATGGTGACGGGCGGAGGCTCGTCCACCGGCAAGTTGACGTTGTCCGGGAAGGCGCCGTCGGGCGGCCTGGTTGTGTCGTTGTCCTCGGGCGATGGTTCGGTGGTGGGCGTGCCGGTTTCTGTCACGGTCCCTTCCGGCCAAACCACGGTTTCGTTCCCGATCACGACGTCGGCGGTGGCGTCCGACCAAGCGGTGTTGGTGACTGCGTCGCGGGAGGGTACCGTCGCGGTGGCGGTACTGCCGGTGCGTCGCCTCCAGCCCAAGTCGTTGACCCTGGCGCCGGCGTCGTTGACCGGGGGTGGCAGCAGTGTGGGGACGTTGGTGCTGACTGGACCGGCTCCTGCGGGGGGTGTCTGGGTGCCGTTGTCGTCGTCGGATCCATCCGCAAGTGTTCCGGTGAGTGTGAAGGTCAACGCCGGCGCGACCCAGACGACGTTCCCGATCACGACGAGCGGGGTGTCGTCCAACCGGGTTTGTGCGATTCAGGCGCGCATGGGGGGCGGCGTGGTTCGTGCCCCGTTGACTGTGCTTGCGACCCGGTTGCTTTCGCTGTCGGTATCGTCGACGGTGGTGTCGGGTGGGGAGAGTTTCGACGGTACGGTCACGTTGACCGGTCAGGCACCTCCGGGCGGCATGACGGTGACGTTGCGTTCTGGGAATTCGCGTGTCCTGGTTCCGTCGACGTTCGTCATTCCGGCGGGTGCGACATCGGGAACATTCACGGTCCTGACGACAGCGGGGGGCACCAGTGCGACGGTAACTCTGCTGGTAACGTTTGGTCTGGAGTCAAAGACGGCGACATTGACCCTGTTGCCGTGAGTTGACCTGCGGATTGCGATTGCAAGGGCGCCTTCGGGCGCCCTTTTTTGTTCCCGGGTGTGTCGGGACTGCCCGGGAAGCCTGCGGTGGTGTTGGGAAATCGGTAGGGGTTTTCCGCGGAATCCGTATTCCGGTTGTTAAGATTTACCTGTGGCATTTACGGGGAAGGTAGGTTTATACTCTCCTGAAGGTGCCTTAGGGTTCCTTTCGGTGGTTGTTGGCGTCACTGCCTCAACCGTCACCAACCGGGGAGCGGCATTCCGTGTCGGTTTCCGGAATCTACAACAGGGTCGGTCTTGTGCTGACGGTACCGCGTTGGTGTGGGAGTGTCGCTGTTGCAAATTCAACCGGCAGGGTTTTGCCGGGCATCCCTATTGTTTGTGTCCTTGAGGAGGACTTCCTAATGCCAAGTAATCCCAATGGAGCGAGGTCAAAGCCGACCGCGTGGTTGTCGTCCGCGGCGGCCGTCGTGGCCCTCGCGGCGGTGGCGACACCGGCGCGAGCCTTGGAGTACACGTTGGGCAGCCAGTTCGGGCCGATCGGCACCGCCGGTGGTTCGTTCCAAGGTGCTGTCGACGTCGAGATCAGCTCATTCAACAACCAAGTTTATATCGTCGACCAGAGCAACCACCGTGTTCAGCGATTCTCGAAGGCGGGGGTTTACCTGGGCCACTTCGGCTCGCTGGGCAATGGAAACGGTCAATTGACCCGCCCGAGCGGTGTGGCGATTGACAATGACGGCAATGTGTATGTTGCCGACCAGGACAACAACCGTATCGCCAAGTTCTCGGCGACCGGAACCCATATTGCGAACTTTGGTTCGTTCGGTAGCGGTGACGGTCAGTTCAACACCAACTCGTTGCGCATGGGTGTTGTCTATTCGAAGCGTTTCAACTTCATCTACGCGACCGACGCCCGTAACAACCGTGTTCAGCGTTTCACTACCGCGGGTGTTTATTCGACCAAGTTTGGGACTTCCGGTTCCGGCAACGGTCAGTTCAACGCCCCGGCGGCGGTGGGTGTCGACAAGGATGGCAACGTCTATGTTGCGGACCTGAACAACAACCGCGTTCAGAAGTTCAACTCGGGTGGCGGCTACCTGACCAAGTGGGGCGCGACCGGCTCTGCGGCTGGTCAGTTCAACAAGCCGTCGGATATCTCGGTTGACGAGACCGGGATTGTGTATGTTGCGGACCGAAGCAACAAGCGAATCCAAGCGTTCACCGGCACAGGTGTCCACCTTGCGTCCTACGGTAGCGCCGAGACGGCTGAGTTCACTTCCCCGATGGGTGTTGCTGCCGATCCGAACGGCCAGGTGTGGGTGGTGGATTCGTTGGGTGCGTCCGACAAGATCGTGACGACGCTCAACCCGACCTACGCCAGCGACGTTACTGCTCCGGTGTCGACGATTTCTCAGACCCCGGTCAAGAACGCTGCGGGCTGGAACAAGGGCGCTGTCAACGTCACCATCGGCGCCAGCGACGAAGTGGCGGGATCCCGTGTCAAGGAGATCCGCTACACGGTCAATATGGGCGATGAGCAGGTGGCGACGTTCACCCCGGCTCCTTCCGTGTCGACGACGTTCACCCTGCCGGGCACCGGTGTGTACTCGATCAACTACTGGGCGGTTGACAACCAGAACAATGTCGAGACCTTCAAGACCTACACCGTCTCGGTGGACCTGGTGAATCCCACCGCCAACGCGTTCGTGGGCGTTGGTGAATTGTGGATCGAGGCTTCCGACAATTTGTCTGGAGTCGAGGCGATCGAATACCGTGTCGACGGAGATGCAACGCAGACCTACACCGGTCCGGTTGCATTGCCTGCCGGTGCGGGTGTAGTTCGCTACTGGGCCCGTGACTTCGCGGGCAACGTTTCGGCGACCAAGTACCTGACCGTCGGGACCATGCTCAAGTCGATTGTGTTTGCGCCGTCGTCGGTCTTTTCGGGATCGACCACCAAGCTCACCATCACGTTGAACGCTGCGGCGCCGACCGGTGGTCTGCCGTTGGCCCTGACCAGCTCCAATCCGGCGTTGATCGCGGTTCCGTCCTCGGTCACCGTTGGCTCGGGCCTGACCTCGGTTGAATTGACCATTCCGGCCGGTGCGGTCACCACGGAAACCTCCGTATCGGTGACGGCTACGACCGATTCCGGTCAGTTCATCTCCGGCTCGGCCACCATTGTGGTTCCGGGTCCGAAGACAGTCACCATCAGCCCGACCGTGGTTGTCGGTGGCAACTCGGCATCGGGTAATGTCACGCTTCTGGCGCGTGCTCCCGCTGGCGGAGTCACTGTCAACCTGACCTCGTACGACGCGTCGGTCACCATTCCCGCCACCGTTACGGTGCCGGCTGGTGCCCAGATCGCCTCGTTCGCGATCACCACCACCAAGGTGACCTCCGATCGTTCGGTTCTTATCGCGGCGGAAGCCGACGGTACCGTCGCGGTCGCTCCGATCACCGTTCGCCGTGTCAACCTCACTGGACTGACCCTGTCCCCTGCCGTCGTGGTGGCGGGCAAGACGTCCAATGCTACGGTTACCTTGGCGTCCGCGGCTCCGGCCGGTGGCGTTACGGTTGCTCTCTCGTCCACCGACCCGGCCGTCACGGTTCCGGCATCGGTTGACATCGCGGAAGGCGCCACGTCGGCGACCTTCACTGTCACCACAGGTGCGGTCGCCAACGATACGACGGCGACTGTGCGTGCGACCTACGGCGGCACCATTGTCCGGGCGATCCTCAAGGTCACTCCGGGCCGCTTGAATGGTTTCCGTTTCACCCCGGCCACCACGGGCGGCGGCGCGACGGTTACCGGTTCTGTGACTCTCTCGGGTCCGGCCCCGGCCGGCGGACAGGTTGTCGGGCTGCGTGCCCGCTCCGGTTCGATCACTGTTCCGGCGTCCATCACGGTCCCGGCCGGTGAAACCACCGCGTCGTTCACGTTCACATCCCCGTATGTGACCACCAACCAATCCGCTTTGGTTCTGGCGTTCACCGCCATCGACAGCCGGACCGCGACCTTCACCGCGGTACCGACCAATGTCTCGACGGTGACCCTGAGCCCGGCGTCGGTTGTCGGTGGAAACACTTCGGAAATGACCGTCACCCTCACCGGCCCGGCTCCCGCCGGCGGTGTGGAACTCACGTTGGCCAGTTCGTCCACCCGGGCGAGCGTCCCCGCCACCGTGACCATTCCCGAGGGTAGCGTGTCTGTGACCGTGACCGTCAACACCGTGGCAGTGACCACCAACGTGAACTCCTCGATGAGCGCCAAGATCACCGGTTCGACGGTGACCCGCAGCGCTGTCCTGGCGATCACCAAGCCGTAACCCAGGCCGGGTTTTCCCGGTTCTCGGTTTGCGCGTCGGCCCGCACCGCAAGGTGCGGGCCTTTTTTTGTCCGAGTGCTCTAGGGTGAACCGTCCGGATCCCAATTGACCGACCACCCCGTCCCAGAATCACCGTACGTAAGTCCGCCCATTGGAAGACGTTATGAAATCCGGCCTGAGCCACACTATCCGCGAAGCCACGAGGAGAAGCGGAGCCACCGCCAACCGGACGGTTTCGGATCGGTCCGGTGGACGCCGTGCCGGATTGGGCTGACAGACTGAACGGCAGCCGTGGGGACTCGTTCCTCCTCGGCTATTTGAAAGGGATCACATAGTATGAGCATTCTTCGCAAGGCGGCATTCGCGGTCGCCAGCGGTGCGATCGCGTTGTCGGGCATCGCGCCCGCACAGGCAAACCAGACCATCCTCAACTTCGGTGGTGCGCAGGGAACTGTCACTTGGGACAAGTCTTCCGGAGCCAACGGTCGTCTCTTCGCAGGCGCCACCTACGGCGGCACCACTCTGGTGGATGTCACTGCGCCGCCGGCTATCTACGAGGCGAACGTTGCGTGGTCGTTCTCGGGCGACTTCGTAGCGGGATCCGCTCAGAACCTCGGCGGTGGTATCAAGACTGCCGAGTTCAATGGCGGCACGTTCTCGTTTACCGGGACCAGCGGCAATATCCTGTCCGGAACATTCACCAAGGGCCTCCTTCTCAGCAACAACGGCGCACTGTCGTTCTCGGTGGGTGGCAACAACATCCAGTACACCGGGGGCACTGCGCTCCAGCCGAACCTCGGTCTTCGCGGGGACATGAGTTTCGGACTTTCCGGAACCAATCTCGGAAGCAGTGGATTCGGTATCTCGAGTGGCAACATCACCAATCTGAACTTCTCCGGCCAAGCGGGAGGAACTTATGATCAGGGTGTGCCGGAACCGGGCGAATGGGCGGCGATGGGCATTCTTGCCGGTGGGCTGACGGGCCTGGTGCTCCGCCGGCGCCGCAAGGCTGCCTGATCGTCGTATATCGTTCGTTTCCGATCGTTACCGAAAACCCCACCTCCCATGCCTCGGTGTCTCTTGAGGCCGATTCATCTTCGGGAGGCCGGCTAGGTTGCCCGATGACAGGAGTCGGATTCCGAAGGCATATCCCTTCGTGAAGCAATGATTTCCCGAACTTGGCGGCGGTTGGCGACGGCGGAATGTGACGGACGGACAAAGACAGCGGTCTGGACCAATGTGGTCTAGGCCGCTGTCGTCGTTTTACGGGAAGTGTGCTCCGGAAGAGCCATCAGAGCCGATTCGAAAGACAGCAAAACAAAAACCGTTCGTGACAATTCACTGGGACTGGAGCTGTGTTCGCGACATTGTTGGTGGCATCAGTGTCGACTGCCGCGCAGGCGAACGATGTCATCCTGCGTTTCTCGGAGGGGTATCCGCTCGTCACATGGGCGGAGAACGAAGGACCGGCAGGTCGACTTTACAGCGGCCCTTATCCCAATGGTTATGCCTTGGTGGATGTACAGGGACCTCCGTTGGTTGTAGAGGCCAATGTGGCCTGGTATTTCACCGCGGATTTTGTCCCGGGCACAGCGCGCCGCCTCGGGCAAGGGGTCAAGACCGCGCGTTTCAACAACGGGAATTTTGCGTATATCGGAATTGCTGGAAACATCCTGTCGGGAACGTTCACCAAAGGAACCCTGACCAGCCTGAACACCTTTCTGTTCTTTTCGGTCGGGGGCAACGGAATTCAGTACACCGGTGGAAGTGCGCTTGATCCGAGCGGCGGGACGCGCGGCAACATGAGTCTCGTGATTTCGGATACCGGGTTGGGCATGGGGGGATTCGGGATCCAAGGGCGCAATATTTCAAACACGCACTTCACCGGCATGGCACTCGGGGCATTGGACCAGGATGCTGTCCCGGAACCCGATGCCTGGGCGGCACTGGGGATGCTCGCGAGCGGTTTGACAGGACTGGTGCTGCGTTCCCGTCGAAGACCCGGCTGAGGAAGTAACTCTGGAATGCGGATCGGTCGACACCTATCCGGTGAACCGTGCCCACTTGTTGGACTTTTCGGAGGCCCGCGCAACAGTGCGCGGGCCGTTTGCGTGCCTGACGGTTGACCATTGAAAAGCGATCCGGGGGAACAAACCCTGCCGTCGTTGTCGTCGAGGCGCGTTGGACGGCATCCGGCGGGGGGCTTCGCCCGTTCCTCGTTTCATGATGTGGAACGAATGTTTCCTGCAGGCCCTCAGGTTGGCACGGTTCTTGCATTTACCCCAATCGTCCGCAGGACCGACACGGGAATGCGGAAAGCCTTGAAGTCGTGGTTGTGGGGGTGCTGGATCCGAGTCAAATGGGACCGTTCCATTTTTCTCAAGGTGGTCTGTCGTGATTGGCACGATTCTTGCACTAACCGGGTTTGTCGGCAAGCCGAGGTCTTACATACCGCGGATGCCATTGGTGGGACGATCGGAATCGAAAGAATCGAGGCCGGTTGCCGAGGTGTTCACTTGATTTTGCTGTCGCTGTTTGACGAGAGAAGGTGCATTGTGCCTCCGGCCCCGATGGCCGATGCGCTCGGAACTCGTCTGTGGGCAGAGCACCTGCCGAACCATGCCGCAAGGCGCATCCTGGAAAGGTTTCAATTACCATGGGTATTCTTCGCAATTCGCTCTTCGGCGTCGCAATCGCCGCCACTGTCTCGGTCGCCGCCACTTCGGCCCAAGCCGCCCAGACGATCCTCACCTACGGCGGTTCGCCGGCGTTGGTGACGTGGAGCAAGACTTCCGGCGCCAACGGTCGACTCTTCGCCGGCAACACCTACGGTGGCAACACCCTCGTCGATGTCACCGCCCCTCCGGTCGTGGCCGAATCCGCAGTGGCCTGGACTTTCTCTGCCGACTTCATCGCCGGCTCGTCCCAGTGGCTTCTGAACACTCCGACTGTCAAGATCAAGTCCGCGAGCTTCAGCAACGGAACGTTCAGCTTTGTCGGCACCGGTGGAACCATTCTCTCCGGTACGTTCACTCAGGGTGAGTTGGTGAGCAACAACGGCGCGCTGTCGTTCTCCGTGGGTGGCAACAATGTCACTTACACCGGTGGAACCGCCCTCATCGGCGTGGCGACCCCGCACATCGGTGACATGTCGTTCGGTATCTCCGGCCACAGCCTCGCGAGCACCGGTTGGGCCCAAAGTAGTGGCAACATCACGACCACCTCCTTCTCCGGCCAAGCCGGTGGAACCATGGACGTTGCGTCCGGTGGTGTCCCCGAGCCGGGCGAATGGGCTGCGATGGGTATTCTCGCCTCCGGTCTGACCGGCCTGATGGTGCGAGCCCGCCGCCGCAAGTAGTTCCAGGATACGAGCCGTTGCGGCAACCGCCGTTTCGGAAATCAATCGGGGAACGTCAAACCCCGGAAGGTCATCCTTCCGGGGTTTTTCCTTGCCATCCGGGACCATGCCACCGGGACTCCTTCCTGCATGGTGGGCAATCCAACGGATCCGGCGGTTCCCGTTGATCGAACGTGTCGAGAATCGGCATCCCACGCAACGTGTGAACCTTGCGTGCTCGCGGAAGCTCTTGACAGGACCGTTGCGACAGGCCAGAGTGAGCGCGACATGTCCGTCCTCATTCTCATTTTGACGTCTCTTCTGGTTTTGATTTCGAATCCCGCCTTCGCGCGGGGCCAAGACAAGCCGCCCGCCCGCGCCGCAAGCGAGTCCAAGCCCGCGCCGGCAGGTCTCTCCGAACTCCGTCCAAGGGAAATCGGACCGGCACTGACCTCCGGCCGCATCATCGCGCTGGCGGTCCATCCGAACGACAAGTCCACGTGGATCATTGGCGCCGCGTCCGGTGGCGTCTGGAAAACCACCAACAACGGCACGTCGTTCACTCCGATTTTCGACGGCCAAGGGGTCTACTCGATCGGTGCGGTCGCCATCGACCCGGTGCGGCCCCACGTGATCTGGGTTGGCACCGGAGAATGCAATGCCCAGCGTTCGGTGGGATGGGGAGACGGTGTCTACAAGAGCGAGGACGGCGGCCGGACCTGGCGCAATGTCGGTTTGAAGGCATCCGAGCACATCGGGCGCATCGTGGTGGACCCCAAACGTCCCGACACGGTCTGGGTGGCCGCCCAGGGCCCGCTCTGGGGACCCGGTGGCGACCGCGGCCTTTACCGCACCGACGACGGCGGCGCGACTTGGCGCAAGGTCCTGTCCATTTCCGAAAACACGGGTGTCACCGACGTCGTGCTGGACCCACGCGATTCGAATGTGGTCTATGCGGCATCGTGGCAACGTCGCCGTCATGTGTTCACGTATGTCGGGGGCGGCACCGAAAGCGGGATTCACCGGTCTGTCGATGGCGGGAACACCTGGACCAAACTGCGTGGCGGGCTTCCCGGCGGCGAGGTTGGCCGTATCGGCCTGGCCATCCCTCCGGCGCGCCCGGATTGGGTTTATGCGACGGTCGAGGCGGCCGGTGGCGGCGGGACCTATCGGACCTCCGACCTGGGAAACACGTGGGAAAAGCGCGGCGATACGGTTTCGCAGGGAATGTACTACGGGCAGATTGTCTGCGACCCCAAGGATCCGGAGCGGGTGGTCATCCTCGGGGTGGTCAACCAAGTCAGCAACGACGGAGGCCGCACGACGTCGGCGCTCGGGGAACGCAACAAGCATGTCGACAACCACGCCCTGTGGATCGACCCGGACGATACCCGTCACCTGATCGCGGGGTGTGACGGCGGGATTTACGAGAGCTTCGACCGTGGGGCCACCTGGGTCTACAAGTCGAACCTTCCGATCGCGCAGTTCTACCGGGTCGCGGTGGATGATTCCAAGCCTTACTACAATGTCTACGGAGGCACCCAGGACAACAATTCGCTCGGAGGGCCGTCGCGGTCCGGCAATCCCCGCGGCGTGGCAACGTTCGAGTGGTTTGTCCTGCAGGGCGGGGACGGCTTCCATCAGGCGGTGGAGCCTGGGAATCCGGACATCATTTACACGGAATTCCAGGACGGTGGACTGGCGCGTCTCGACAAGCGCACCGGACGGCGTGTGGGGATCCAGCCCATTCCCGGACCGGGCGAGGCCCCCTACCGGTTTTACTGGGACTCCCCGCTGCTGATCAGTCCGCACAATCCGAAGCGCATCTGGTTCGCGGGGAACAAGGTCTTCCGCAGCGACGACCGGGGCGATTCGTGGACGGTGGCGAGTCCGGATCTCACCCGGCAGATCGACCGCAACCGCCTTCCGGTGATGGGGGCTCCACAGCGTCTCGACACACTCGCGCGCGGTCAGTCGACATCGTTTTACGGCAATGTCATTTCACTCGACGAATCCCCGAAGGTGGAGGGACTGGTGTATGCGGGCACGGACGACGGTCTGATCCAAGTTACCGACAACGGCGGGAAGTCGTGGCGCAAGATCGAGACGGTCGCCGGGGTGCCGGAGAAGACCTATGTGGGGCGCATTTTGGCGTCGCGGCACAAGGCGGACGTGGTTTACGCGCTGTTCGACAACCACAAAAACGCCGATTTCGCACCCTATGCGCTCCGTTCGAAGGACCGCGGAGCGACATGGGAGTCGATCGCGGGGAATTTGCCGAAGAACGCGCCGGCGCTCTCCATCGCCGAGGATCCGGTGGATCCGGAGATCCTGTATGTCGGCACCGAGTTTGGGCTGTTTGCGACGGTCGACGCGGGTCAATCGTGGCATGCAGTGCGCGGCCTTCCTCCGATTCCGGTGCGGGATCTGAAGATACAGGCGCGCGAGGACGAACTGGTGGTGGCGACCTTCGGGCGGGGCATTTGGGTTGTTGACAATTTGGCGTTGCTCCGCGGTGGCGACCGTTGGAAGGAAAGGCCGGCGGTGGTGTTGCCGGTGCGCGACGTTGTGGTGCGGCCGAGCTTCGACGGCACCACCGGCTCCGAAGGGGAGACATTGTGGTTTGCTCAGAATCCCGGGAGCGATGCCGTGTTCCGGGTTTGGGTGAAGGACGGCCACAAGACACTGGCCCAGAAGCGTGACGAGGCAGATGCCGAGGCGCGCCGCAAGGGTGGCGAGCCGAACTTCCCGACTGTGGAGCAACTGCGTGCCGAAGCGGCCGAGGAGCCGGCGCGTTTGGTGGCGACCATCACCGATGCGGATGGCAAGGTGGTGCGTCGGTTGTTCTCGTCGTTGACCTCTGGATTGCGGACGCTCCGGTGGGATTTGCGCCATGCGGGGCATTCGGTGGGGGGCGGGGGCGAATCCCGCGGTGGACGCGGCGGACGATCCTCGGGCGGTGGCTCCGGCGGGGTTACGCCGGGGCGGTTGGCATTGCCGGGAACCTACAAGGTCGCGTTGTCCAAGGAGGTGGATGGCAACGAGACTGCGTTGGGCGATCCGGTTTCGTTTCGAGTGTTGATCGACGGTGAGGAGAGCCTGAACGCGAAGGACCGGGCGGCGCTGGAGTCGGCGCGCGCACGGGTTTCGGCGGCGCAGCGGACGTTGGGGGCGACGCTGGAGATGCTGGATCGCGCGGTTGCGCGGGTGGCGGCGATCCGGCTGGCGCTCGACGAAGACCCGGCGTCCACCGCGGCGATGCGCGCCGAGGCCCTGCGCCTGTCCAAGGAACTCCGGCAAGTGGATGTGTCGTTGCGCGGAGACGATATCGCGTCGAGGCTTGTGGAACCGTCCCCGTGGACCACATCGCGCCGGATCCAGGACATGGCATTCAATGTGCTCGGGACCCCGATCCCGCCCACCAAGACCCGGTTGGATTCGTTGACGGTGGCGGAGAAGGAATTGAAGTCGGTGGTGCCGGTGCTGCGCAAACTGGTGCTGGAGCAGTTGGACAAGTTGGAAAAGGAGTTGGACGACAAGGGGATCCTGCACACGCCGGGACGATTGCCGCGTCAATAACCCGATCTTCTCCGGGTGGGGTGCCGGTGGGTTTGTGTCGAGACAAACTGCCGGCGCCCTGCGGGTTCCCGGGGAATATTCCGAAATGACTATCAGGACCTCACGCGAGATCCGGCCGAATGTCGTGGGGGCGGGAGTTTGCCCGGGCAGGGAGCCGCATGGTACCCTCCGGGCCATGGAAGCAGGTATCCTGTGCGTTCGTGGGTGGTGGTGGCGCCCGAGCCACTGCCATGGATGCACCGTGTCTTCCCGGTCCTGATCAATGTCGGGACCTACGCGGATCCAGGGCAGGCCCGAAGGCCGGCCCTTTTTTATTGACTGACGTAACCCCTATGGAACGAAACCCAAGCGGATTCACCCCTTCCCGCGAAGAATTTCGCGCGTTGGCCAAGCAGGGAAACCTGGTTCCGGTCTACCGCAGCGTGCTCGCCGACATGGAAACTCCCGTGTCGGCATTCCAGCGTCTTGCCGACTCTCCCAACGCGTTCCTGCTGGAGTCGGTGGAGGGGGGCGAGCATCTGGCCCGTTACTCGTTCCTCGGTGCCGATCCGCGCACGACATTCCGTAGCAAGGGCTGCGAGGTCATCGTCACCGAAGATGGGGTCTCTACTGCCATCCGCTTGGCGGACGGCGAGGAACCGCTTTCGGTTCTGGAACGGTTGCTCGGGGAGATACGGTATGTTCCGTTGCCCGGTCTGCCGCGATTCGTCGGCGGGGCGGTGGGCACGATCGGGTGGGAGTGGGTACGTTTCCTCGAGCCGATCGGGGAGCATGCGGTTGACGATCTGGGGGTGGACGACATCCATCTCTTCCTGACCGATACGCTCTGCATTTTCGACCATGTCCGTCATCGGATGCTGGTGCTGGCGAACGCGTCGGTGCCGGAGGGTGCCGATGTGGATGCGGCGTACGACGATGCGTGCCGGCGTGTGGACGAATTGGCGGCGCGGCTGATGGCGCCGCGCCCGGACCGTCCGTACACCGGACCCCGCAAACCGGAAAACGATCCCGGGTTTGTTTCCAATGTCACCAAGGACGATTACACGTCGATGGTGGAGTCCGCCAAGGAATTGATCGCTGCCGGCGACATCATCCAGGTGGTTCTGGCGCAGCGCTTTTCCAAGAACCTGTACGCCGATCCGTTCGATGTGTACCGCGCGTTGCGTACGGTGAATCCGTCCCCGTACATGTATTATCTGCGCTTCGACACCGGCGCGACCCTCGTGGGGGCATCGCCTGAAATTCTGGTGACCGAGGAACGGGGCAAGGTGCGGATCCGCCCGATCGCGGGAACCCGTCCCCGTGGCGCGACCCCTGCCGACGACGATGCGTTGGCGGCGGAGTTGCTGGCGGACGAAAAGGAGCGGGCGGAGCACATCATGTTGGTTGACCTGGCCCGCAACGACATCGGTCGTGTCTGCGAATACGGCAGTGTCTCGGTTGACGAACTGATGATTATTGAACGTTACTCACATGTGATGCATATTGTCAGCAATGTAACAGGAACATTGTCGCCGGAGCGGAACGCGTTCGATCTCCTGCGAGCGACGTTCCCTGCCGGCACCCTCTCGGGCGCGCCCAAGGTGCGTGCCATGCAGATCATCGAGGCTTCCGAGCCGACTCGGCGCGGGACTTACGGCGGTGCGATCGGGTATTTTTCCTACTCCGGCAATTTGGATGCGTGCATCACGCTGCGCACGGCGCTGATCAAGGACGGCAAGGTGC
>CAZYBA010000014.1:17749-19958 GCA_964646105.1 uncultured Armatimonadia bacterium | reverse complement strand
GTCGCTCCCGGTGCCGCCGCGGTGCTCGGGGTTTCCGCTTCCGCCCGACAGGAAGCGGCCCGCCGGCTCGGTGGGAAGCCCGCCGCGGTCGAACCCCTGCCTCCGCCCGATCTGGCGTCACTGGAATACGACTCCCCGGTCCGTGTCACCGAATCCATTCTCTTCCGCGACCAGCACGCCGCATGGTCTCCCGCCACAGGCTTGGTGGTGGTGGGCAGCAGCGGCGGGGACGTGCTGCGGGTGGACGCGACGGGGGAGGTGCAGATGGGTGAAAAGCCCATGGCCAAGTTGCCCCTCCCGGACCAGGACATCCCGCGCAAGCCACCGGCATACGAGACTCATATCGCCCTCGACAGCCAAGGGAATCTTTACGTTGCATCCCCGGCGCGCCGCACCATAGTCAAGTACGACCGGCTCGGCGCGATCCGCGCCACCATCGGTCCCAAGGGACTGACTGCGCCGCGGGCGGTGGCGGTCGACGATGAAGGAACGGTCTGGTTCGTCGACACCGGGTATCTGATGAAAGCGGAGCCGCGTCGACCGGATGCGCCGGTGACTGTGGTTCCCAATCCCTGACGCACCCATGCCGATTGGACGTATAGGGAAATACGAGCGGCTCGACCTGCTCGGCCACGGCGCATCGGGAGTGGTGCATCTGGCTTGGGACACCCTCCTGCGCCGCAAGGTCGCGCTCAAGGAAATCCGTGTGGCTGGCCCCGAGGTGGAGCGTGTCCTGGCCGAAGCGCGCCTGCTCGATCGGTTGCAGCATCCCCACATTGTCTCCATCCATTCGGTGGATCAGGTGGACGGTGCCATCCTGATCGACATGGAATGGGTGGATGGGCGCAACCTCGCGGATGTCCTGCGGGAACAAAACGGTACCCCGCTGCCGTTGGCGCAAGCCCTGCATGTGGCGGTGGCGCTCCTCGGCGCATTGGCGTTCGCGCACGATCGACGTATCCTGCACCGCGATATCAAGCCCGGGAACCTGATGGTGGGTGCCGACGGCAAGACGATCAAATTGACCGACTTCGGGTTGGCGGAGGCGTTAGGGTCGCGGTCGGTGGCCGCCGGCGGGGGGACGTACCCCTACATGGCACCCGAGGATTTCGAGAACAGCGCGTCCAGCGACGTTCGCTCGGACCTTTGGTCGGTCGGGGTGGTTGTTTACGAAATGCTTGCCGGGCGTCGCCCGTTTACGAGCCAGTCCGCGCAGGACCCGCTGGCGTGGCGCAATGCGGTCCGGAATGAAACTCCGCCTCCGCCGTCCCGGTTCAATCCGGACGTTTCCCCGGCGGTCGACAAAGTGGTGTCGCGGGCGCTTTCGAAGGAAAAGGCGGGTCGTTATCCCGATGCGCGGAGTTTCTCGGAAGCATTGCTCTCCGCCGCGAAGACGACACCCGCTTCGTTCGGTGTCTGGCGTCCGGTCCGGTCCGCGGTACCCACGCCGTCATCCGACGGAGCCGCGGCGGAGTTTGTGTTTGCGGACGGCATGGTGGCGCGAAACTTGGACGAATTGTTGTTGGGTGCATCGCGGAACTGGGAGGCGTCGCGACGGGCCCTTGTCGACGGTGGTTTCGCCCGGTTTCTGGATGCGATCGGGGAGATTTGGATTGCCGAGCTTGCGCGCGAGCTCGCCGACCGCAAAGGCGCGTCACCCGACCGACTCCTGCGGGAGTTTATCGACCGTTCCCAACCCGACCCTGCCGAGCCGGTCCGCGCCGGGGAAACCCGTATTCCGTCGGTGGACGATCCGACGGTCGCCGATCCCGGGCGTCTGGTTCGCGCCGCGGAGCCGTTCTCAGCAATGCCGGATCCGCGCGAGGCGGACAACGCGTTCCGGTGGTGGTTCCTCCCGGCGTTGGCGTTCGCCCTCGCCCCGGCGTCGCTGGCAGCCGTCAATGTCGCCCACCTGGTCGGTTTCGAACGGTATCTGGCCCAGCTTCTGGGCGCGTCGGCACTTTCGGGCTTGCTCTGCACGCAATTGTTGTTCACTGGCGCGGCGTTGCGTCTTCCAATCTGGGCCCGTGCCTTGTGCATACCTCCCGGTGTGGCGGGAGTGTTCGCGGCCGGGATCTGGGCGGCGCAGGCGACTTCCGGACCGGGCGGAATCAACCGTGCGGCGTGGGTGGGGGGATGGGCGTTGGCGGGGGTCGGTTTTGTCCTGATCCAAAGCGCGACATACCGTCCGGCATGGCGGCTCTGGTTG
>CAZYBA010000014.1:16032-17739 GCA_964646105.1 uncultured Armatimonadia bacterium | reverse complement strand
CCCGCTGTGCGGGGCTGCGCGACCGGAGTCGATGCCCTTGCCGGAGTCCATGTGAAAGCTCCTCATGCCCTCAGCACTCCCTCAGCAGCCGCGCCACTTCCGCCGCGCTGCGCTCTTTCGGACGCACCCTGCCCACCCGCTCTTCCCCTCAAGCACGCACTTCCGCTCTGGCCGGAGTACGGAAAGTCGGGTTTGGCGGCTCTGGTTGACGTTCACAGTGGCCGGGTCCGCGATCGCCGCATTTTGGGCGAGCGGAAGGCTCGGGTTATCCGAAGCACGTTAAGTCGGGTTTGGCGGCTCCGGTGGACGTTCACAGTGGCCTGGGTCAAGAGGGGTTTTCCCGGGGACCAGCGCGGTATTCCACGCCGATTTCGACGTTCAAAACGCCCACCCACCCCCCGGCCACCCGCCCCGGGGTACCGGCATTTTCGCGCCATTGCCAGTGTTTTGGACAAAGATCATGCAACCTGGGTACGTACACAACCACCACGTCCAAACAAGGGAGCCGTCCCGACAACCAGACCCAGAATCCCCCTAAACCGCGATGCCCACGGATACCGCATCCGTACCCTACATTAACAAACCGAAGTCGCCGCGCCGCGACAAAACCCGTGGACAAACCGACTCAAGACTGCCCTGCCGCCTATGCCCGATCGATCGGCGGAAGGGCGTCCACGGTCAAGACACCCGAACAACCCCACTCAGAACAAGCCCGCAGGCAATGTCCAGTCGATCGGAGGCAGGCCGCGACGCGACAAAACCCGTGGACAAACCGACTCAAGACTGCCCTGCCGCCTAAGCCCGATCGATCGGCGGAAGGGCGTCCACGGTCAAGACACCCGAACAACCCCACTCAGAACAAGCCCGCAGGCAATGTCCAGTCGATCGGAGACAATCCCGATGCGACCAAGGCGTCGTTGACACGGGTAAACGGCTTGGTCCCGAACACCGCCGCCTGCTTCGTAACCGGATTTCGGGCGAGCGGGGACGGATGCGGGGCACACACCACCCGATGTGGAGCCAACACCCTGCACTCCATCGACTGCGCGTCCTTGCCCAGAAGCAGAAACACAACCGGGGCATCGCGGGCCGTCAACGCATCCACAACCGCGTCCGTGAACGCCTCCCAGCCACGACCCGCATGCGAACGTGCTTCCCCCGCACGCACCGTGAGCACTCGATTCAACAGCAAAACACCTTGGCGAGCCCACGGCAGCAACGACCCGCTCGACGGCAACGACGCACCAATGTCGCTGTGGAGCTCCCGGAACAAGTTGCG
Source organism: uncultured Armatimonadia bacterium (assembly GCA_964646105.1). Classification (GTDB taxonomy): domain Bacteria; phylum Armatimonadota; class Armatimonadia; order Armatimonadales; family Armatimonadaceae; genus CAIRTT01. Next base: position 16,460 of record CAZYBA010000014.1, on the reverse strand, counting down.
CAGACTCGGCGGGATCGGACGGGTGGACGGGGTGACCGAGAACGCCAGCCCGTGGGCGTGGCCGGGGGTCGGATACGGATCCTGACCGATCAAAACCACCCGCACCGACTCCCACGGGGTCTCGTGGAATGCCGCAAACACCTGCCCGACCGGCGGCAACACCGGGCCGCGAGCCGCTTCCTCGTCCAGCCAAACCCGCAGACGTTCCGGAAGATCCGGAGGCAGGAACGGCCCGACGGCGGCGCGCCAATCGGGGGGGAGATCGGTGTCGAGACGAACCATGGCAACGCTTTCTACGACGATTGGAGGTTTTCCGCACCCGTTGCAAAGGAATGAGGACACGTTCGATGGAAACGTCGCCCATGTCCCGTGTATCCTTCGGCCTCCCCGAGGCCCTGCAGACCTATGTCCAGACCGTCGGGGTGCGC
>CAZYBA010000014.1:10972-16022 GCA_964646105.1 uncultured Armatimonadia bacterium | reverse complement strand
GTACGCACCTGCTGACGCGACGGCGTCCCACACCACATACCCGCGCACGACGGCCACCTGCCAGCGCACCTCGCGCCGCGCCCGTGGCACTCCGTCAGCCATGCAGACGCTGCAGGGCCTCCCCGAGGCCCTGCAGACCTATGTCCAGACCGTCGGGGTGCGCCCCACGCCCGTCCGCCTCGCGCTCCGCGACGCCACCAACGCCCTCGAGAACGCGTCCATGCAGATCAGCATCGAACAAGGCGAGTTCATGCACCTGCTGCTCAAGCTGATCGGTGCCAAAAACTGCCTCGAAGTGGGGACATTCACCGGGTATTCGGCGCTTGTCACCGCGGAGGCTCTGCCCGAGGATGGCAAACTGGTGTGCTGCGACATCAGCGCCGAGTATCCTTCGGTGGGCAAGCCCATGTGGGAAGCCGCCGGGATCGCCGACAAGATCGACCTGCGCATCGGGCCGGCGGTGGACACCCTCGATGCCCTGCTCGCGGAGGGCCGCGCGGGGACATTCGACTTCTGCTTCATCGACGCCGACAAGCCGAACTACGACGCGTACTACGAACGGGCCTTGCGACTGGTGCGCCGCGGCGGCGTGATCGGCATCGACAACACGCTTTGGTACGCCAAGGTGGTCGACCCGGAGGTCAACGACGACGATACGGTGGCGATCCGTGCGATCAACGAAAAAGTCCACGCCGACCCGCGCGTGGAAATGGTTTTGCTACCCATCGGGGACGGCCTGACCCTCTGCCGGGTCTTGTAGGCGCGGTTGGACCGACGCCGCGCGATCGGGGCGGCGGGCGAACAGTCCGCACGCAACCACGTGGACGCACTCGGCTGGGACATTGTCGGGGCCAATGTGCGTCTGCGCGGAGACGGCGACTTCCCCGGCCTGCCCGGCGAACTCGATCTCATCGCCAACCAGGCGGGAACGATGGTGTTTCTTGAGGTGAAGACGCGGTGCGGGTTGGTCGGGGACGTTCACCCGGAGGTGTCGGTTTCGGTTGGCAAGCAACGTCAGATCGCACGTCTGGCGTTGGCGTGGTTGGCCCGCACCGGAACGTTGAACGCCCCCGATCCCCCGCCGGTGCGCTTTGACGTGATCTCGGTGGTGCTCGACCCCGAGTTGCGGGTGCGACAACTGATCCACCGCCGCGGAGCGTTCAACACCGACAATTTGTCCGAAGGTTGGGACGACTGACCCGCTGTCATATCCGGGCGATGCCGGACCCAGCGAGGCGAATCGAAACGAGCGTCGCCTTGAGGTCGTGTCCGGGATCAGGGGCGGTCGCCGAGGCCTTTGAGGGGAAATTCCGGCGACCGGACATGTTGCTGCGTGGCAATTGCGGCAAGCCGGGCGACAATTTCGGGGTGTTGCGCCGCCATGTCGCGTGACTCCGTGCGGTCGTTTTCCAGGTCGTACAGTTCCCAGTCGCCGGCACCGCGGGCAAGGCCGGTTCGGACCAGTTTCCAACGTCCCTCCCAGACCCCCTGCCATCCACCATAGCCCGCAAACTCGCGGTAAACCCAGCGCGGGCGCTGTTTGCGTCCTGTGCCGGTGACCACCGGGCTGAGGTCGATGCCGTCGTGGCGGCGCGGCGTCGCGCGGGGCGCCCCGATCAACGACAGCAATGTAGGCATCCAGTCCTCGAACCCGGAAAGCGCATCCGACTCGGTGCCGGCAGGGATTTTCCCCGCCCAACGGACAATCGCCGGAACACGAATGCCTCCTTCGTACAGATCGCCTTTACGCCCCCGCAATCCGGCCGCGCTGTCGAACCAGTCGGTGTCGGTGCCGCCGAGACGGTCGTAAAGGGGGCCGTTGTCGGACGTGAACACCACAATGGTGTTGGAATCGACCCCGGTGCGGCGCAATGTTTCCATCACCTGCCCGACATGCCGGTCCAGCTCGGAGACCATCGCCGCAAACGTTGCCCGCGGGTGTTGGGCCGGAAGGTAGGACCGTCCTCCGCGGTACGCGCTGTCGTTGCCATGCCGCCCGCGCTGGTTGTCGATGGCTTCTTGCGGGGCCTGGAGCGCGAGGTGCGGGATGGTGCTGGGGAGGTAGCAGAAGAACGGACGGTCGGCGTGTTGCTCGATCCACCGGCAGGCTTCGTCGGTGATCCGGCCGGGGGCCCATTCCTTGCCGGCGAACCGGGCGAATGTGGCAGGCTTGGTGAGATCGGCGCCTTTGGGAAGGCTTTGGTGCGGGGCGAATTTCGGGTTGTTCAATTCCACCCGTCTCGGTCCGTCGTCGAGGTGGTCGGGGTAATGGTTGTGCGCGTGGCGCTGCCCGTGGTAGCCGAAAAAGCGTTGGAAACCGCGCTGCAGCGGGTTGCCTTCGTTTCCCGGCCGACCCAGTCCCCATTTCCCGAAACCGCCGCAGGTGTAGCCGAGACCCGCGAGCACTTCGGTGAGCAACGGCAGGGAGCGCGGTACCGGGAGTTGTTCGTCGGCGCCGAGGTCCTTGTTCTCGCGGATCGGGACATGGCCGGGGTGCAGTCCGGTCATCAGGACACAGCGGCTGGGAGCGCAGACCGGGCTTCCGCTGAGGTGGCGGGTGAGGCGCATGCCCTCGGCGGCGAGTCGGTCGATGTTGGGTGTCGCGAACCGACGTTGACCGAAGCAGCCGATGTCTCCGTAACCAAGGTCGTCGGCGATGATGAATACGATATTGGGGCGCTTGACGGGTGTTTGGTTGTGCATGGGTTTGTTGCTGAACAAGGCTTCGTCTGCGGGGGATGAATCCCCTGCCGGCGAACGGTTTTTGAAACGATGAACCGGGCCATCGTTCCACGCCGTCCTGCTTGGCTGAAATGCGCTGTACCCGACGGCAATGCGGCTCGGGATGGGCGGGTTAGTCGCGTAGCGCCGCGATGATTCCCGCCGGATCGTCGGTGATCAGGCCGTCGACCCCCCACCCGTGCAGGCGTCGCGCGACTTCCGGATCGTTGACAGTCCAGACATTCACCACCAAGCCTCGGCGGTGGGCGTCGACGACAAACGCCTCGGTCAATCCCTTCCCATTCGGATGGATGGCAAACGTGCCGAGGGCCTGGGCTCCGGCTGCGTCGGCGGGAAGCGGTTCCCCGTAGAGGGCCGCGGTGCGGATTGCGGGATCGGCCCGGAGCAAATCGGTGAGTTGGGCATGGTCGAAGCTGGACACCACCACATCGTCGACAATCCCGGCGGTTTTCCGCTCGGCGAGCAATCGGGCAGTGGGTTCCGCGGTTTGCGCGCCTTTGAGTTCGATGTGGACGGTGGCCTTGCCGGAGCACAGATCGAGCACTTCGTCCAGGGTGGGTATCGGCTGGCCTCCCCCTGCGTCCAACGTTCGCAGTGCGTCAAACTCCCGATCGCCAAGCGGACCCGTTCCGTTGGTCGTGCGTTCGAGGGTGTGGTCGTGCAGGACAATCAGCCGGCCTCCGACCGCATGGATGTCGCATTCGACCGCGTCGGCGCCTTGGGAAAGGGCGAGGGCGAACGACGCCAGGGTGTTTTCAGGGGCGTGTGCGGCGGCGCCACGGTGTCCGATGATGTTCATGTTCCTAACTTGGGTAACTCGGACCGGCGGGACATTGCCACCAGACCGGGGGTCGCACCGTGGCGGCGCCGCGATCTCCGATGAATTTCATTTTGCTGGCTTCCGCACCGTGGACGAGACCGGGTTTGGCAAAAGAGTCTGGATTTCACGGTGGAACAGCAAGAGTTCGCGGCGGTTCGTGGTGGCTTGACCGAACGTTCGAACCAACGCTTTGTCGAGTTTTTCAGCCCAACGTCTGGCCTCGGCGCGCTTTCCCAGTCCTTGGTGGGCGAGCGCGAGGAACGGCCAATTGGCGGGGTCGGATTGGAGACGTTCGGCTTCGGCGAGGGAGCGCAGCGCGTCCGCGTAACGGCCCGCACGGACTTCCAGAACCCCGAGGGTGTTGAGATAGGTTGGCTTGCTTTCGGGGTCGGCGCGTTGGACCGCGCTCTTGGCAAGCCCGAGCGGAACATTGAACTCGGCGGGTTCACCAGGGGCGTACGCGCAGGCCCACGCGGTGTTGTTGGCGTCGAGGGCGGAGAGTTCGGCACCAACAGCGCGTTTGACGATTTTGCGACGGTGTTCCGCATAACCGGCCCAGTCGCCAACCAGAGCGAAATACTGCCCTTTGGCGATGGGATCGGCGGCACCGGTATCCACCATGGCCATGCCGGGCATACGGCTGAATTGGTTGGCATCCGGGGGAACGCGTCCTCCCAGCAATTCCTTGAAATCGGCGGCGGCTTTGTCGCGTTCGCCCGCACGCAGGTAGGCTTCGGCACGCATTTCGCGCAACAGGCCCGGGCATTGGCGGGGCGTACAGACCTGATCCACCAAGGCGATGGCGCCGGCCCAGTCACCGGATTTGGCGCGGTCGGCCGCGACAGAGCGCAGGGCCCCGATCAGGCGATTCTGGAGGGCGAAATCGCTGGCCTCTGCGGGCCTTCCCGGTCGGAGTTCTTCTGCCTTGGATTCGACCCAGCGGTTGAGCGCGCCCCAACCGGCCCAGACACCGAGGAGCAGGACTGCGGGCAGCAGCGTCGCGAGGAGGCGGGTGCGGTTTTGCATGGGTTGACTCATGGGTGGCCTGGTTGACGTTCCCGATTGGACGGGCCGGACGCAGAGGGAACGGCGGCAGGGCCTGCGCTCGAACGGTCCCCGCCGCTGCGCCGCAATCGTTCCCGCAGGAGGAGGACCGCTTGGACACGGGCGGGAGAGAGGTCCCCGAACGTCCGGGTCATTATGGTGTCGATGGTTTGGTTTGCCTGCGCGCTTTCGGCGGATGGCGTGCGGGACGCCAGGACGAGGGCGAGGAGCGCTTGGGGAAGGATGGTGTCGGAGTGGGCGGCGGCGTTGAGAATCCGCACCGCGTCGTCGCCCTGTCCGGCGCGCCATCGGGCGAGTGCGAGCGCAGACGCATAGGAGCCGTCGGGGTCGCTTTCCGCCCGCGCCACCGCGCGTTCCGCCAATAACGACGCCTTCCGGATGTCGGCGGTGTTGTCGGCTCCCAACAGGACCGCCCAGGCCACA
>CAZYBA010000014.1:1512-10962 GCA_964646105.1 uncultured Armatimonadia bacterium | reverse complement strand
CTTGCCGTCGCGTCCGTCGGGGATGGACTGCACCTCGTCGATCGGCGTGCCGCGGCGCGCCTCGATGAGGGCGAAGGTCTTGTCGATGTCCTCGCCCTCGAAGACGAGCGAGCCGACGCCGTCCGGATGGCGGCGGTGTTGTCGGCTCCCAAGGGGACCGCCGAGGCCACAGTGCGGGCGACCGGCGCCGGCGCGTCGGTCGGGTCCGTTCGTTCCAGCAGGGTCTTGCGATACCGGGAACCTGCCCGCATGTCACCGCCGATGAGATGCGCGACCGCCACCGGCACGGGATCGTCGTCCCGGCCCGAGATCGCGCCGAATTGGGGAATCGAGCCACCCCCCATCACCCCCCGGAAGAGTCCCACCGCGGCCGCCCGCTTGAGATCCTGGTCGGCTTTATCGAATCGGCTGATCCGCAGCCACGCCTCGGCGCGCAATACGTGCATTCCGACCGTGTTGTTGCCCGCCTCCACCGCAGTATCGACAGTTCGGATCACCGCCAGCCAGTTGCCGGACCGGCCAATTTCGGCGGCTTGCTTCTGGAACGAACGTCGCACCGTGCTGCGGCGCTTCAGTTCCTCCGAGAAGCGAACCACCCGGGCGGGAACCTCGGCCCCTGCGGCTGGCGGATTCCGTCGAGCGACAGCCACCCACGCGAGCGGAAGAAGCACCAGCAGGCTGGTCGCCCCGATCAATCGTCCCCGGCCGTCCACTCGTGTCGCCATGGATACCCGCTTCACCAATCTCGGTCCGACAGGACCCGGTGTCTATGCCGCGGGCGCCTGTGATCCCACCCGAACCGGAGGATACCCGGTTCCCCCGACTGTCCCCGAAACGACCGGTGGGCGACCAGGCGGTTCAAGGCTTGGGGTTGTCCTTCCATTGGACATGACCGTCGGCGAACAAGACTGCTTTCCCGTCGGGACCGTCCACATGCCCGAGGACGGTTTCCGCCGGCGCGTCGATCTTGGCCATGTCGCTCGGGCCTTGGTAGGTGAACTGGAATCGATCGAGAAGGGCTTGGTTCTTGACATAGGGGAGGGTCTCCCCAATGGTGGATGCGGTGGGCAGCACTTCGTCGTTGTCCTGGGCGAGCATCAGGATCGCGAGGCCCATTTGTTTCGCCGTCGACATGGCCTCGCGTTTCCCGAGCGTGGCGCGCAGGGTTTCGAACGTTGTGCGCGGCACCCGTGCGATCGACCGAGCGTAAACGTTTCCATCGTGTTCCCAAAGCATTCCGGACGCATCGGGGAGGAGCAACGGGGTTCCGGAGTGCGACGTGGCGACCAGGGTTCGTCGCGGTGCGGCATCCCGGGTCGATTCCGCAGTTGTTTTCGGCAGTGGCATGGCCTCGAGCCAGAGAGACTCGACGATGGCTTGGGTGCCGTCCTTGTCGAGTTTCCCGATTCGGGACGCCAGTGCGACCGGAGTCGGCCGGGGTGCGATTTCCGGCTCCGCGGGAGGAAGCTCCGTCGCTTCCCGGACCGCGCCGTCGACGGTATCGGCCAAGAACCACCGCTTGGTGACTTTCTTGGTACCGGGATCGCGTTTAGCCAGTTCGAATCCGGCCACGGAACCATTGCGGAACCATCCGGCAAAGGAGGCGCCGACCGGGAGTCTGGTTAGAGGAAGCGGGGGTCCGGTGGGTTTCCAGAACGCGAGACGATCGTCGGATTCGAGCAATGCGACCGGTTTGCCCGGGGAGAAGTTCATGCAGTTCCAGGACTCCAACGGGGCGCCGAGAGTGGTCGATGGCGCGTCGAAACGGCGCAGGACTGTGTAAGTGTTCGGTTCGCCATCCTTTCCGATTCGGACGTTTTGGAAGGCGAGGACTGCGGTGTCGGTGCCGTGGAAATAGCCGGAAATCCCAACGGAAAAATCGGGATGGGCGGAGGGTGCGCGCCAGACCGGAATGGTTCGGCGGGATTGGGAGTCCCAGAGCGTGACCCGCAACGGACCATCCGGGACTTTTTCGAGGTCGAGCGGGCTTGGTTCACGGGACGGCGGGGCGTGGATCAGCAGGATGTACCGTCCTCGCGGGGATGCTTCCCACATTTGGACGTCACCCTGGGCGACAAACTGAACCGGTCCGAGCAGGTAGGCCAGGGGCCCGGAGACAACTGCCCGGAGTGTTTCGGACGCCGATTGACGCGGCACGGCATTGGACGGAACTGCCACGACGAGTGCGGCGGCCGCGGCGGCGGCCGCAACAATGGATGCAACAGCGGCAGTCTTGATCCGATGGATGGGATGGTTCATGGTGGGGAAAGTTCGAGACGGAGTGTGGATTTCGGTTGAAAACGGACACGATGAGCGGCGGATTTGGGGAGGGAGGTTCAGTTCGCGGCGGTTGATGTCCCCGATCGGTCGAGGAGACGTTCGGCGAGATGGGCGAGCGCCGATTTCGGGAGGCGATGGCCGCCGTGGATAACCGGAGCCGGGTGCTCGTCCCAATGATCGAGGCCGTGGGTGAAGAGATGTTCGAGCGCCTTGTTGGCGTTGGCGAAGGAGTTCCCGTACGGGCAGTTTGCCACGGCCGTGAACGCATGGGCCACGGTAGCGGAAACTTGTTCCGAGAGTTCGTGCCCGGCAATCGGGTCGGCCAGGACGGTGGCGAGTTCGCGGGCGAAGACATTGGCGGTGCTGAGCAGGAAGCCGTGGTACGGACCGTTCGGTGCGAGCCAGCGTGCGTAGTCGCCTTCGGCACCGCGGACCAGGGTCACGCGGGACGGCAGACTTCCGGAGAGCGCGACAGTGTCCTCACCCGAGCTGTCCTTGAACCATTGGAAATTGGGGTGGCGTTGGGCAAGAGCCGAGGCGGTCTCCGGCGCGATCCGGTTTCCGGTGATTTGCGGGAGTTGGTAGAGGGCGGTCGGGATGCCGAGGGACAGCACTTCGTCGAGTGTATGTTCGATTTCCGATTGGGGAAGGTCGCCGTGGGGGGCGCAGACGGCAACGGCCTCGGCACCAGCGCTGCGGACCGTGCCGATGCGTTCGAGTATGCCTCGGGGTGTCGCGGCGAATGCGCCGCAGAGAAGTTCGAAGCCGAATTCGCGCCGTAGAGCGACTCCCAGCCGGACAACGGTCTCGGTTTCGGAATCGGAGAACTGCCAACCGTCCCCGGTGGATCCCGGCATCAGGAGGCCGTCGACATAGGGACGGAACGACACGGCGTGGGCGCGCATGCGCTCGGTGTCGAGGGAACCGTCTTCGTGGTAGCGGGTGAGAAGCGGGCACCACAACGGAGGTCGGGACATGGTGGATTCTAACGCCCGGCGACCGGTTTTCGGGAGAATGTCGGGAAAAGAAAAGGCCCCTCGGGAGCGATGTCCGTCGGGGCCGAGTGGGTTGCAGAGTTTCGGAAAGGTAAGGAAGGGGGAAACTGCCCTGCCTCAATGCGTTATACGGGAGGAGGAGGCGGTTTGTTTCCATGTCCTTCCAAAATCCGTCGGTCGGCATAGGGCGGGCCGGGGTATCCGATTCGGACGGTGCCGCTGGGGTCGACCCAACTCCCCGCCGCGTCCGTTCACGGGGAGATGGTCGGTGTCGATGCCCCGTTTACCGCTCCGGGGAACCGTCCCCGGCGGGAGCTTGACGGGTGGATCCCGGGGAATCAGGCCGTTTCGTCGGGCGAATCGGGCGTCTCGATTCGAGGACCTCGACCAAACGTTCGCGTAGTGCGGGGCGTTTGGTGGGTTTGGTTTCGCATTCCCAGACGATTTCCACATGCCATCCGAGGGCTTCGAGCGCGTTCACGACGGTGCGATCCCGCTCGGCGTTGCGTCGCAGCTTGGTCTCCCACCATTGGGAATTGGTGGCCGGGATTCGGTTGGCCTTGCAGCCGGGGTGTGCGTGCCAGAAGCATCCGTGGACCAAGACAATGGTCTTGAAACGCGGAAGGACAATATCGGGCCGGCCGGGGAGGTCGCGGCGGTGAAGGCGGAAGCGGTATCCGGACGCATGGAGCAGGGCGCGCACCACCCGTTCCGGAACCGTGTCGGTGCCGCGGATGGAACGCATCAGCGCGGAACGTTGCTCGGGGGTGAACGTGTCGGCCACGGGATTTCCGGGGACAGGCCGTGACGGGTTCGTGCGCACGGCCTCCCGGGCCCAGCTGGGGGGAAGTGGCGATGCCGGACGTTGCATGTCCCGACTCCATTGAATCAAGGGAAACACGAATGCAGCAAATGGCGGCGCGATTCGGATTAGGGACTTTGGACGGTCCGGACATGCCTCACGTTCTCAGCGGACGCTGGCCCGTGGGGACGGCATGGCGGCTCCTTCCCCGGCCCCCATCGGCACTTCGGCAGGGGTCAGGCTGCGGTTGACACCGGCCGGGGGTTGGAGACGCGATTCCCGTGGATCCCGTGTACCGGGCGATCGTTCCTTCGCCCGCATGACTTCGTAGGCGAGCATCAGCAACACCCACCGTTCGGGATCGTTGTCGCCTGCACTGCCTTGCACACGAAGCACCAGCCGGGTGGCCAACGCTTGGAACTGTGCGCCATTGCCCGATCGGTGGGCCGAGAGGGCGAGCACCGCCAATGCAATCGGGTCGTTGCTTCGCGCAACTACGGCGCAGGCCAGTTCCGTCGCCTGATTCGGTTGATCGGTTCGCAAACATGCCCAGGCGAGAACCGCTTGGGCGCGGGTCCGGTCGGGCCCGTCGACGCGCGGGAGGGCGGATTGGACGGTTCGCAGCGCCGGGGTGAATTCGGACGGGGGGCCGGGCAACAGCAACGCACCACGGGCAAGTCGCAGTGCCACCAACGGATGCAGGGCATGCGGGTCGATACCCCCGAACAGTGCGGCCCGATGGGCGGCATACTCGGTTTCCCGTCCGCTCAGCGCCAGCATTTCCGCCCCCGTGAACGTTGCGGGGTCGTGGACATGGTCCGGGTCCAGGTCGGCATTGACAATGCGGCGAGCGCGCGTGTTGACGATCGCGGCGAGCACCTTGGCGAAACCGTCGGCATCGCGTCGGAAGAGAAGCGCTTCGGCGTGGAGCATGCGCACCGGGTCGGCACAGTTGCCGGAACCGCAAATCTCGTCGGCCCATTGCTGCATCTCGGTCCATCGTCCGGCCTGGGCCAGGCATTTCAACCGTCGAACAATACTGTCTTGGAGAAGCTGTTCGCGTTCGCGTCGGGACTCGCGTCGCGGGTCGGCGGATCGGTCGGCGGGGGGCGGGGTCGCGCGGGTCCGGGGGCTGTCGGTGGCTCCGCGGATCATCCATCCTGCGATTCCGGCGGCGGCGACCGCCAAGGGTAGGAACGGTGAAAACCGGGGAAAGGAAGTCATGCGGTTGTGGGCGCAGGATACCCGGTTGGGATAACCGTTTGTTGTGGCGCTTGTGCGGGTGGGGCTGGTGCCGACCGGTGGAGTGTTCTATGCCTCGTCGCCGGGGTCGCACTCGGCCCAGTGGATCAGTTCGGAGAGGGAAATGTTGAACACGGAGGCGACACGTTCGGCGGAGGCCAGTGTCGGGCATTGGACACCACGCTCGACACGGGCGATATACCGGGCTGCGCAGCCGAGGCGAGAGGCAAGGTCAGCGCGGGTGAGGCCACGCCGCTGGCGTTCCTTTTCGATCACTTTGCCGATACGCTGGACGACCACGCGCCCATTGTATCACATTTTGTGATCTAAATCACGAACGCGCTGCGAGATCGGCTTGTTGCGCGGAAAGTTCCGCCTCAGCGATCACGGCGGAGGTGGCGGTACCGAGGGCACGGCAGACATTTTCCAGTACATCCAGCGCCGGGACCCGAAGACCCCTCTCGATGTAGTGGACATAGTTCTGACGAATCCCCGAAGCCTGGGCCAAGGCGCTCTGGGTAAGACCTTGGCTGATCCTCAGGCGACGAAGAATCGGGCCGATATGCGGCACGCAGGACGACGCGGACACAGGGGCATTATCACACATCGATCCAAGTGAAACACCCCTTTTCCGGCATAGGTTTGCCGCTTATCACAAATTAGGCACCGGTTTTGGTAATGATATGGTTACGCTAGGTCGGATCGGATCGCCGGAAGCGATGGAAAACGCTCCGGCAACACCGCGAGACGCACGACCCTCACCCAAAAAACTCTCCAAAACCGCGCCCACACCGGCCATCCTGCCCCGAAACCATGCCCGTTCCCCTGCAGCAACCCACCCCAGAAGGCATTGTCGCGGTCGGTGGCCCTCTCACGGCAGCCATTGTCCGGGACGCTTACCAGAGCGGCGTCTTCCCTTGGCCCCACCCCGGACTGCCCCTCCTCTGGTTCTCACCCGACCCACGCGCAGTCCTCGATTTCGACGATCTCCACGTTCCCAAGTCCCTCGCCAAGGCACACCGCAACACAACCCTGCGATTCACCATCGACTCCGCATTCCCCGAAGTCATCCAAGCCTGCCGCAAGACACCCCGACCCGACCAGGAAAGCACTTGGATCACACACACCATGGAACGGGTCTACAACGAACTGCACCAAAGCGGGGACACGCACAGTGTCGAGGCCTGGGACACCGACAACCAGTTGGTCGGAGGACTCTACGGAGTTTGTGTCGACGGCGTCTTCAGCGGGGAAAGCATGTTCCACCGGGTCGACAACGCGTCCAAGCTCTGTGTCCTGCACCTGGTCGACCACCTGAAGTCCCGGGGGCTGCACTGGATCGACATCGAAACCATGACCCCCCACTTCGCCGCCCTCGGTGCCAAGGAAATCCGCCGGGAAGTGTTCCTCGAGCGCCTCGCGTCCGAACGCCAACGAGGATTGGTCCTCTTCGACCGCCCGGACAGCGCCCAATCCGGCACCGGAACCCACGCGGACGCACCGGAAAATTCAACCGAAACTGGGATTTCAGCGGACTAGAACGCCCAATACGAACGCACCCGGATCATCGTTCCGAAATAATCACGGAAAAATCACTCCATCGCGGTGCGCGGAATCGCACAGCCGAACGCCGGTTCGGGACGCTGCACCGGTTTGCCGGCTAGAACCGCCGTCAACGCGTCCTCCAGATCGTGGCGGGTCACCTTGTCCGCCTCGCGCTTGTCGTCGATCCGGCCCGCGTAACGCAAGACCGATTGCTTGTCGATCACAAACGCCTGCGGGGTCACTGTCGCCTTGAAATGGTCCGCACCCAAAAGCCCCTCGTCCTTGAGCACCGGAACCGCGTTGAAATCCTGCGCATGGGCGTGGTCCGCCACCTCGGCCGCCGACTCGTCCGCAGACGAATAGACCACCAACACCCGAACCCCACGCCGCGGGAGTTTCGCAATCAAATCCCGCACCCGGGCGTTGTACGCATTCGAGCACGGGCAACGCACGCTGACAAACAACACCACGGTTGCCTTCTGCGACCGGTCGCCAAACAGCGTCGTCATCCGGCCGCCGTCCGCGCGAGGGAGGCTGAAATCCGCCACCGTGTCGCCAACACCCTCCACCCGCGCCGACTTCACCTCGTCCGCACAACCCTGCGCCACCAACACCACCTGCGGCCCATGCCGCTCCACGTCCACCGAACGGATGTGGTAACCCACCTTGCCCGTCGGCGACACCACCACCGTCTCGCGCCCACCCACCTTCACCCCGAAGGTCTTCGCAACCGAGCCCGTCGGGTCGCACAGCACCGGATAGTCCAGTTTCAGCTCCGTGTGGAAACGCTTGGCCGCATCCATCGGCAACGGCACCACCAAAAACACCTTGCCACCCGTTTCCTCGAAACGTTCCAGCGAACCCTGCAGCGACTTCGCCTGCACCCGCGTATCCGGGCCCAGGTCGGGAACAAACGCGAGGTAGACCGGACGGCCCTTGTAATCCGAGAGCCGGAACGATCGGTCGTTCTGGGACGGCAACGTGAAATCGGGGGCGGGAGACCCCACCGGCACCCCCGGCGGCGGCGCCGACAGGCGGGCGTTGATCACCAATACCAACCCCAGCATGGCCAGGCCGGTCAGCCACAGCAGGGCAAGCAACACCTTGAGCCAGACGGGAAACTTCATCGGTCGTTACTTTGAGAATATTTTCACAAACTAGATTGAATTCAGTCTACCACCGGGAATTCACCCCGTTTTTCTCCAACGAAACCAGCAAACGCCGGCGTCGGAACCACAGCCGCGCCGATGGCCTGTCGCGGGTCAAATGACAATTCCCGATCGTGGACCGCGCCGGCCTAGGGAGATTGCCTCCCGCGGCGCAGGTCAGGACGGCAGCCCGTTTCGACCCAGTTCCGCGCAGAACCGCGCCGTGTGCCGCGCTCCGAGCACCAAATCGTCAACCCGCAGGTTTTCGTCGGGAGCATGTGCGCGCCCGCCCGGATACCCAACGCCACAGGTCACCACCGGCTGTCCGAGCACCGCCGTGAACGGCCAGATCGGCCCCGAGCCTCCCACGAGCGGGTGGATCGAGGGTTCCTTGCCGTAAACGTCACGCGCGGTCGATGCGGCGAGGTGCACCAGCGGATGGTCGGGGTCGACCCGGCCGGGACGTTGTCCGCCGAGATACACAATCTCGATGTCGGTGAACCCGTGGTTGTCGAGGTGGGTGCGCAGCGCCCGATGGACGACGTCGGGATCCTGATCGGGCACCAGACGGAAATCCACCTTGGCCATCGCTTCCGCCGGCAGGACCGTCTTCGCTCCGTCCCCCTGCCAGCCGCTGGAGATGCCGCAGATCGTGCAAGTCGGTTCGAACACCGCCCGGCGCGCAAACTCCACCCCGGTCGCGCCGCCGAGGAATTGCCCGAGCCCGAACTCTTTTGCCAACCAGGATTCCTGACTGGGCAACGCCCCCAGCAGTTCGCGGTCGCGGTCGCTGGCCGGAATCACGCTGTCGTAATGCCCGGGAAGCAATATGCGTTCGTCACGGTCCTTGAGTGTCGACAACGCCCAGACCAGACGCCATGCCGCGTTGGGAAACAACGACCCGCCCACCCCCGAGTGCGCGTCGTAGGCGATGGTGCGCACCCGCAGTTCGAAATAGGCGATCCCGCGCAGGCCGCAGATGATCTCGGGACGACCCTGATCATCCACTCCTCCGAATTCCCAGACGGTGACGTCCGCATCGAGCAGGGCGCGGTGTTGTTCGATCCACGCGGGAAGGTGGATCGACGCCACTTCCTCCTCGCCCTCGATGACAAACTTGACATTGACCGGCAGTTTGCCCCCACCCACCGCGCGCAGGGCATCCAGGGCCATCAGCCGGCAGACAATATGTCCTTTGTCGTCGGTGGAACCGCGGCCGTAGGCGATGCCGCCCTCGACACGCAGGCTCCACGGGTCGGAGGTCCACAGATCGAGGGGGTCGGCCGGCTGGACATCGTAATGGTTGTAGAAAAGAACCGTGGGGGCGTCGGGGCCGGCGCCGCGATCCTCCGCATACACCACCGGCGGACCGCCGTCGGTGTCGACCAGCCAGGTCAGGGCGGTCGACGGTGTGTCGTTCACGGTCGACGCCGGACGT
>CAZYBA010000014.1:0-1502 GCA_964646105.1 uncultured Armatimonadia bacterium | reverse complement strand
ATAGGGTATAGGGTTTAGCCCGTAGGGTATAGGGTATGGGGTATGGTTGAAGGTTTAGGTAGGGGTTTAGGCGGTGCCGGTGCATCGCCCCGAGTGTGTAGGCATCCCCCGAGGCCGTGTTCGCGCAGGAGGGTTGCCACGGCTTCGGCGCCCTCACGCATCGGGGCATCCGGCTTGGCGGCGACCGTCGGCCACGCCACCAGGGTGGCGAGATCGGAGAGACCGCGTTCCAGGGTCGAGTCGACTGCGGAGTCGAGGGGTTGGGAATCCATGGAGACAGTCTACTTTGCGACAGGCTGTTTCGGCGCCATGCGTGGCAACGGAGGGCGCATTGTCCTTCCCGCCAATCCCCGGCGCGTGCGGGCCGGCGTTTCGGGAACGTTCAAACAAAAACCCGCCCCGGAAGCAATGTTCCGGAGCGGGTTGGGTCTGGGGAGACCTGTTGTTGGTTACGGGCGCGCGGGACGTCCGGCACCGGGACCACCCGGTCCGCCGGGACCACCAGGTCCACCCTGGCCGCGCTGGCGACCCTGAAGAATCAATTCCTGCAGTTTCTTCTTCTGGGCATCGGTCAGGATGGCCTCGAGTTTTTCCCGGGATTCCTTGTTGATGTCAGCGAGTTTCTTGGCCATTTCGTCCATGATCTTGTCGGCCTTCGCCTTCTGATCGGCGTTCAGGTCGAGCTCGCCAACCACACGGGCGAGGGGATTGCGACGTGCGCCACCACCTTGGCCGCCCCGCTCTTGGCCGCCACCTTGACGTCCGCCACCTTGGCCACCACGCTCCTGGCCCCCGCCTTGGCGGCGCTCGCCACCCTGGCCGCCACCCTGACCCCGTCGTCCACCCTCTTGGGCGAGCACCGGGGACGCAACCACCAACGCCAATGCGGCGAGAAGAACTGTCTGCTTCATCATTTGAGATACCTCCTGCGTGTTGAGACGCCCGGGTTCGACGGGCGGTTCACAACAAATCACTAATGAAAATATGAAATAGTTCTGAAAGGTATTTCCTGCACGTGCTCGGCGCGGAAGAGGGATCCTGCCAGACCGATCTCCACAGCCATTGTCGGTTGCGTTCCCGATTGTTTGCACCGTATCCCCGACCAGACTCCCGAACTTCGCGTCGTTGCGCAAGCCTCACTTGGAATCCCCACGCGTCCGGTGGTTGAATCAGCCCATGGAACGCGCTGTAGTTGTGGGTACCGCCGGGCATGTCGACCACGGAAAGACCACCCTGATCCGCGCCCTCACCGGCACCGACACCGACCGCCTCGCCGAAGAGCAGGCCCGCGGGATGACCATCGACATCGGCTTCGCGTCGTTGGTTCTTCCGTCCGGTGTCGTGGCAGGCATTGTCGATGTCCCCGGGCACGAGCGCTTCGTGAAAAACATGCTGGCCGGGGCCGGCGGGGTTGATGTGGCATTGCTGGTGGTGGCGGCCGACGACGGCGTGATGCCGCAGACCCGCGAGCATGTGGACATTCTGACTGTCCTGGGTGTGTC
>CAZYBA010000013.1:1025-20740 GCA_964646105.1 uncultured Armatimonadia bacterium | reverse complement strand
AGCTTCGGGACCGGCATGATTTCGCGCAGGACGCCGTCGATGCGGAACCGCACCCGCAGGTTGCGCCGGTTCGGTTCGATGTGGATGTCGGACGCGCCGGTGTCGATGGCCTGAACCAGGATGGCGTTGACAAGACGAACGACCGGCGCCTTGTCCGCGTCTTCCTCGCCGGCACCTTCCTCGGCGGCTTCCGCTGCGGAGCGTCCGGCGGACGCCTCGTTCATGAGGCCTTGCAGCTGGCCGACATTCAGCGCGTCGAGGCCTTTGCCACCCCCGCTGGTCACGCCCGTTGTTACGACTGCACCGGCGTTGGGGGCTGCTGCCACCGTTCCGCCGTAGCTCGCCTTGATCGCGGCAGCGATGTCACCGGGCGCGGCGGCGATCGCGCGTACGGTCAGCTTGGAGGCCAACCGGATCTCGTCGGTGGCGACAATGTTGCGCGGGTCGGCCATCGCGACAAACAGGATCTGATCCTGTTTTCGAACCGGAATGGCGTTGTGCTTCTCGACCAGCGCCTGTGGCACGACATTGAGTGCGGTGGATTCGGGGCGATGCTTGGTCAGGTCGACAAACGGCAACCCCTCCGATGCCGCCCAAGCCGCATAGGCATCCACTTCCGTGGCAAACCCCTTTTCAACGACCACCTTGCGCGGGTCTCCGCCCGCGGCCTTGGCTGTCGCCGCTTGGTCGGCTGTGATCAGACGCTTCTCCAGAAGAATGTCGACCACCGACTTCTTTGCCGTCATCGCCATGCGTGCACCATCCTCCCGAGAGACCATCCGGAACCCCGGCCCACCGGAACCCACCTCATCGACACCATCCGAAACGAGGTCGGCCGTAAATGCGGAGCGGGGGAGTTCCACGGAAACATCCGTGGCGCCTGACGCCGTCCGTTCCGGCGAAACCCTGAATTCAGTGGTCGTTGCACGAGGAACAAGGCCCCGGAAAACGCTATCCGAGGTGTGGTGGAGTATAGCACGGGGACTCCGTCGGGCGCAAACAACGCGGGACCGCCGAAAGCGGGAATGATTCCCGATTGGCAGTTGACATCGCCCCTGCCCGCGGGTAGTATTCCGACATCCTTGTTCGCCGATCCAAATGGTCGGAAATTGGGTCCCGCTGTGTTTGCCTTCACCAAGAAAACCGATTACGCCCTTCTGGCGCTTTCCTATCTGGCCGGTACGGCGGACGATCGTCTCGTCGGGCCGCGCGAAATAGCGTCCCACTACGACATCCCCGGTGAGTTGCTGGCAAAAGTCATGCAAACACTCGCCAGGGCCGCGCTGGTCGCATCGGTCCCCGGACCGGCCGGTGGATACCGCCTCTCGCGGCCTGCCCCGCAGATCTCGATCGGCGAGGTCCTCGAGGCCGTCGACGGTCCGTTGGCGATCGCACAGTGCTGGGACGAAGGTCCCGGAGGGGGGTGCGCTCAGGCGCAGCGGTGCCATTTGCGTGGTCCGCTCGCCCGCATGCAGGAACAGATTGCGTCGCTGTTGCGCTCGACCTCCCTTGCGGATGTCGTCGATTCGTCGTCGGCCACGGTGCGCTACGGAGACGCCCAACCGCTCGCGATGGCCGAACCAGGTCCGGCCGCCGGAAACCACTGAAACATGAACGTCACACTGCCCATCTACCTCGACAACAACGCCACCACCCGCACGGACCCTCGTGTGGTCGATGTCATGCTGCCTTTTTTCAGCGAGCACTACGGCAACGCCGCTTCGCGCAGCCACCCGTTCGGCTGGGTAGCGGAGGACGCCGTCGAGGCTGCCCGCACCCACATCGGGGCTCTGGTCGGCGCCGATCCCCGGGAGATTGTCTTCACGTCCGGCGCGACGGAGTCAAACAACCTCGCCATCAAGGGTGTCGCCGAGATGTACGCGGAAAAGGGCGACCATATTGTCACGGTCTGCACCGAGCACAAGGCGGTCCTCGACACTTGCAAGCATCTGGAGAAGGACGGAAAGCGGGTCACCTACCTCACGGTTGGCGCGGACGGTCTGATCGACCTTGACGAACTGCGTGCGGCGATCGGCGACAGGACAATCCTGGTGTCGATCATGGCTGCCAACAACGAAATCGGTGTACTGCAGCCGATGAAGGAAATTGGCGCGATCTGCCGTGAGAAGGGGGTCCTCTTCCACACCGACGCCACCCAGGCATTTGGCAAGATCCCGCTCGACGTCAACGAATGCAATATAGACTTGGCATCGTTCACGGCCCACAAGTGCTACGGACCGAAGGGCGTCGGTGCGCTGTACGTGCGCCGACGCAACCCGCGCGTGCGCCTCACCGCGCAGATCGACGGGGGCGGACATGAGCGCGGGTTCCGTTCCGGAACATTGAATGTCTCGGGCATCGTCGGATTCGGCGAAGCCGCGCGTCTCTGCCAACTCGAGATGGAAACCGAAGCCGTTCGTACGATGGGGTTGCGCGACCGCCTGCGGACCGGAATCGTCGATGCGATTGACGAGACTTATGTCAACGGCCATCCGTCCCTGCGTCTTCCCGGCAACATGAATATTTCGTTCGGATTTGTCGAGGGCGAGAGTTTGTTGATGGGACTCAAGGATGTGGCCTTGTCTTCCGGCTCGGCCTGTACGTCGGCCAGCCTCGAACCGAGCTACGTGCTCAAGGCGATGGGCCTCGGCGACGAACTGGCGCACAGTTCGCTGCGCTTCGGCATCGGTCGTTTCACGACGGTCGAGGAAATCGACTGGGTGGTGAACAAGGTTATTTTCGAGGTGAATCGGCTCCGTGAAATGAGCCCGTTGTGGGAACTTCATCTCGAGGGCGTCGATCTTTCGACCGTGCAATGGCAACCCCATTGATTCCCGCGCTTTTAGTCTACTAGTTCAAGGAGAACGACACTCATGCCCTATTCAGAAAAGGTCATCGACCACTACAGCAACCCGCGCAATGTCGGTTCGTTCGACAAGGCGGACCCCGAAGTCGGCACCGGTATCGTGGGTGCGCCCGAGTGCGGTGACGTCATGAAGTTGCAGTTGCGCATCAACGCCGACGGGGTGATCGAGGACGCTCGTTTCAAGACGTTCGGCTGCGGTTCCGCCATTGCGTCCTCGAGCTTGGCCACCGAAATGGTCAAAGGCAAGACCCTCGAGGAAGCGTTGCAAATCCGCAACACCGAAATTGTCGAGGAATTGGCGCTGCCCCCGGTCAAGATCCACTGCTCGGTTCTCGCCGAGGACGCGATCAAGGCCGCCATAGCCGACTACCAGAAGAAGAATGGCGTCGCCGAACCGGCCCGGGAAACGGCGGCGGTCTGAGGTGGCGAACGTGGAACCCGCCGTCGAAGTCCAGCCGATTGTCGTGCTTACCGAGAGGGCGTTGACGCAAGTACGTCGCCAACGGTCCAAACTGGGCAAGGAGTCCGAATTCCTGCGATTGGGCGTGCGCGGCGGCGGATGTTCCGGTTTGTCGTATGTGATCGATTGGGAGTCCGAGCCCGACCCTGAGTTCGACACCACGTGGGAGCAGGACGGTGTCCCGATCGTTGTCGACGTCAAGTCTGCGCGTTTCCTCGCCGATTCGACGTTGGACTACGACATCCGCAACCTGATGGAAGGGGGATATGTGTTCGACAATCCCCACGCGCTCCGATCCTGCGGCTGCGGCACGTCGTTCACATTGAAGTAGGCCGGTCGTGCCCGATCCCGATGTGTTTCCCCTGTCGACCGACTCCTATCTGGAGGTATTGGGGGTTGGCGCTTCCGTCGACGATGCGTCTCTGTCTGCCGCCTGGCGTGCTCGCTCCAGACGTTGGCACCCGGATCGCTTCGCGTTGTCGGATGCCGCAACCCGTGAATCCGCGGAGTGGGCGGCGGCGCTCGCCAACGACGCCTACCGTGCGTTGGCGGATCCGTTCGACCGAGCTGCGTACCTTTTGTTGCGGCACCGCGCCGAGCGTCCCGAGGCATTGAAGGGACGTGTCCCGGCAACATTGTTCGCCGAGATGCTCGAGATCCAAGAGATGGTCGAGGAAGCGGTGGAGGCAGCCGACGCTGTCGCTGCGGCTGACGGTCTCCAGCGGATCCTCGGTGATCTGGAATCGCGCCTGCGGGCCTTGAAGGAGCAACTCCGGTCCGCGTTCCGTGACTTCGACACCGGTGATGTCGATGCCAGTCTCGACTCCATGCGAGAAGTGGTTGCGGTCCACGGCTACCTGCGAAGGGCTTCCGAGACGGTGGACAATGCGCTGCGGACCATTGCGCCGACGGCCTCCGGTCCTACGGGCGCCTAAATTGCGGTTCCTGCCCCGTCCGGGAACGGTGCATTCTGTTTAGCTTGTTCTGGTGCGACCCGGTGCCTTCGGCACACGCACGACGCTTCCCCTCGTTTTAAACACCGCCGGTTTGGATCCGTTCAGCGTCCGCAGGCGCCATCCGGTAACCGGCAACCGCCCGCCGAATGGGGAATGTCCCTTGGTTTTTGGCGTTCATTCCCTCCTGGCGATCGGTCTGTCGATCGATGTTCTAATTTCCTGTCTTTGGTATGCCAACAAGCCGATTTCGGTGTGTCTTGCACTTTTTTTCCGGATCGCGACCGTTTCGGCACTAGATTTGCAATAGTCGGTGACATGCGTAATTCGTGGTTGCCTTGGGTGTTACCGATGGGGTTGTTCGTGGCTGCGAACGTTGCCGAGGGCAAGGTTTCCCCGAGTCTGTATCCGACGGTGTACATGGTCAAGATCGCGATCGTCTCTGGCGTGGGGGATTGGCGCGGGCGTCCTCGGACTCGGCGTCTGGCTTTTGATCGAGCTGCTTCCGTACCCGCGTCTCGGTTCCCGTACGGCATTCAATCCGTTCACGGCGATCTCCGATCCGAGCTTGCGTTCAGCGTTCATCGCAATCCGTTTATTCGGATTGGCCGCGTTGGTTCCGGTGATCGAGGAGGTCTTCTGGCGAGGTTTCGGGTTGCGGTATGCGGTGGATCAGGACCGTTGGTCGGAGTTGCCGCAAGGAAGCATGTCGCCGGCGGCGGTGGGGATTGTCTCGGCTGTTTTCGCGTTGGCCCACCCCGAATGGATGGCTGCGTTTGTCTACGGGGTCTTGATGGCCCTGGTGTTGCGGCGTACGGGCCAATTGGGTGCATGCCTTGTCGCCCATGTGGTCACCAACCTGATGCTCGGTATCTGGGTGGTAGCCCGTGGCGCATGGAACCTTTGGTAAGCGCGAATCAAATTGCTGTCGTTTGTGGAAGGATTTGGAGATCACGCTGATGTTGAAGTGGAAACGTTACAGTGCCGGAATCGTCTTGTTCGTCTCGGGTGCGGTCTGTGCGAGCGTGCTGCCGACGGCGACGGCCGAATTGGTCGATACGAGGGCGGAGATGGAGCAGTCGGGTCTACCGTTCGATTCCCGGATCACGCGCCTTTCGATTCCGATGTCGAGGGGTACGTTTGGTCCGTGGCAGGGGCGTGTTGTGTTCGACGATGGTCGCACGCATGGAGTGACTGTGGATACGGTGCCGACCTTTTTCGGGCCTTCCGGGCAGCGGCACGCGGTCCGTCACGTGGTGTCTCGGGTCTGGGAAGGAACCAGGGTTCCCACCGGCTTGATGAAACGGGCCATCGGCGAGAGCTCCGAAATGGGTGCGTTCCGGCTTGAGGACGAGGCCGGGCGATCCCGTTTGGTCTACCGAATCGATGTTCCGGAAAACAGCAATGTCGAGTACCTCGAGCGTGCCGTGTTGAATGCGGCTTTGATGGCGGACGAGATGGAGAAACTGGCCGGGTCGGGTAACGATATATACTGACGACCTCCGGTCTGCCCCGGGTGCGTCGATGCTCCCGGGTCGGACCTGTTCGGCGCCATGGTCTAGGCTGTCGGGGGGGGGGGCGCGCGCATTGCGAGACGGGGTGTCCACCCTGTTCGGACGGTTGTCTGCGGAGTGAACCTCCTACTGGAGGATCCGGCCGGAGGGCGGTCGTCGCGATGGACAGGGTTCGGGTGGGGTATTCTGCAAGTACGATGCATCCGGTGCCGCGCTTCTTGGCTTTCCTGCTGGCATTTGTGGCGGTATCGCTTCCGATACGGGGTACTGCCCTGTCGGTTGTCTGTGCGGCGCAGTCCCGCGTCGAATCGTCTCGGCATTGTCCGATGCGATCGGGGCGTCTTGCACCGGATTCCTTGCCGGTTCCGGGTGCGGGGCAGTCGGGTTGTTGTCCCGGACGTGGGCACGGGGATGCTGTCCCTGTATCGGTCCCGGACCCTGTCTCGCTGGACGCTTCTTGTTGCTGCGAGGTGTCGTCGCCCGATCCTGTGGCGGTTCCACTGGCTTCCGTGGTGTCTGATTGGGCATGGGCGTTGCCCGCGACCCCCAATCCGTCTTGGTGTTCGCGGACGTTACCGATTGGTATTCCGAACCTGCCATGTGTGCTGTCGGTATCGGGCAACCCGGCGTTCAGCCAACCCTTTCGCGGCCCGCCCGTGTACTCCTGAACGAAATCGTCGTGATTCGAACCCCGTCGGTCCGGTGGTTCCAGTTTTCGTTTTGGAGCATGTATGAACCCAGTTTTTCTACGCGTGGCTGCGACGTTGTGTCTTGCCACCGTCACTTTGTTGCCGGCGGCGTCTTCTTCGCCTTGGTCGCTCGTTCCCTCGACATCGAATTTGCCAGTGCTTGGATCGCAGGAGTCGATTGTCCCTATCACCAACCGGGTCGGTGACTATGCGGTGACCTTGCGGGTGCCGAAGGCGGGTGTTTACGCCGGTGAAGTGATCGATATCGAATTTCGTGTCGAGGACATGTCGAAGGTCGATCCGGTTCTGGGAGCCCTCGGTGTGCCCAAGGTGGCGGCGTCGGCGGTGGTGACCATGCCGGAGATGGAGGGCATGCCGGAACAGCGTCCCAAGATCCACACCGAGGGAGTGCCGGGCGACTACGGGATCGAGTGTTTCTTCCCGCATGGCGGCGGCTATCGGATTGCGCTGACATTGCAGATTCCGGGAGTTGCGCAACCGTTGAGGACAGCGTTTTCCATCGAGGTTGGCGATGCCGAGGCGCGCAAAGGGCGCAAGCCGGCGGTGGCGCCGTACACGGCCCAGGTATTGGGCAAGCCCGAGGCAGGCAAACCGTCGGAGATGCGTTTCCGCATCGTGGCTACCAAGGGCAAGGACCTGGTGCGCGATTTCGACGTGGCGCACACCAAGATTTTCCACTTGTTGATGGCGAGCGAGGATCTGTCTTGGTTTGCGCACGAGCATCCGGAGCAGGAGGCGGACGGAACGTTCCGTCACACGCAGGTATTCCCGCACGGAGGCGTATTCCGCATTTATTCCGATGTCGCGCCGAAGGGGGCTGGTTCCCAGATTCTGGTGAGCCGGGTGGTCGTGGCGGGCGATGCGCCCGCAAAGGCCAAGTTGGCTCCGACGTCCACCACCAATTCCGTGGACGGAATCCGTGCGGAGTTGCAAGGCATCGGGGCGTTGCCGATCGGCAAGTCGGCACCGGTGACCTTTGTTCTGGCGGATGCCGGTTCCGGGCAGCCGGTGCGGGATCTGGAAACGTACCTTGGTGCGTACGGGCACTTGATGATCATTCACGAGGATGGTCAGACAGTGGTGCATTCGCATCCGGCGGAGGATGAAGCGGGGATTGCCCGTTCGAAGTCGGGGACTGTGGTCTTCAGCGCACGTTTTCCGAAGGCGGGTTTGTACAAGGCCTGGGGCCAGTTCCAGCGTAACGGAAAGGTGGTTACCATTCCGTTTGTCTTCCGTGTCGGTGGTGCGAAGTGACGTGGTGCAGGTCGGTTGGAGTCGTGGTGGCTCTTTGCGCGGCTCTGGGGGCGGCGCATGGGCATCCGCCGGGCAAGCGTGTGCTCGGGCCCAGCAAGGCCGATGCGTTCCTGCGTGATGCGGCCCGTGCCCGCCGTGCCGGTGCCAAGGAAGCCGAGGCGGCGGCGATGCTGGCGGCGAAGCGCGCCTTGGCTGCCGAAGGACGTTTGTCGTGTTGTGTCCAAGGTGGCTGTACGGAATGTGTCCGGGAGCGTGTCTGCGGTTGTGCGGAGGCGTTGTTCGCCAAGGAAGGGGTTTGTGCGGATTGTGTCGCCGGCCTGCGCGGCGGCGGATCGCGGTGGCCCGATCTCGATCCGGCGTTGATCTTCCTGCAACCGATGGGGCCGATGGGCGGTGTCGGCGGACCTTGGCCGATGCAGCGGGAGGGGTCTGGAACGTCGTGGATGCCGGACAACAGCCCGATGTACGGATGGATGGCACCACGCCTCGTCGGTGGATGGCAGGCGATGGCGATGGGTTCGTTGGCGTTCATTGCCGTCGACGGCACGGGGCCGCGTTCGGCGTCCGAGGGTGCCGGGTCGTCGAATGTGATGGCGATGTTCCGGCGTGGCGGTGTGTCGGGAATCACGTCGGGCTGGCGGTTCATGGCGTCTCTGGATCCGTGGACGAACAGCGGACGCGGGATGCCGTTGTTGTTCCAGACGGGAGAGACCTGGCAAGGCACGCCGTTGGTGGATCGGCAGCATCCGCATGACGCGGTGATGGAGTTGTCCCATTCGGCGAGTGTCCCGATTGGCGGTGCGCAGCGTTTGTCGGGAATGGTGGCGTTGGTGGGGGAACCGGCATTGGGTCCGCCTGCCTACCAGCATCGTCCGTCGGGGTGGGATTTGCCGATCGCACCGATCGCGCACCATGCGTTCGAGGGCACCCATATCTCGCACGGGGTGGCGACACTCGGCTGGGTGTTGCGTGACAGTCTTCGTTTGGAGGCGTCCCGCTTCAACGGCACCGAGCCGGATGAATCGCGCCGGCGTGTCGATCCGTTTCGTCTCAATTCCGATGCATTGCGTCTGACGTGGAATCCGTCGCCGAATTGGAGCGGCCAGGTTTCACGGGGCTGGATTGGTGAGGAAAAGGGGGCGGGCGCCGGTCATGGCATGCGTCGGACCACCGGTTCTGTGCAGTGGTCGGCCCCAGTTGCGGGCACGGGACAGGTTTCGGCAATGCTCGCGGTGGCTCGCGAGGTAGGTCACGACGGTGGCGTGGATGCGGTATTGCTGGAGGCCAATTGGCTTCGGGGCAAGTCCGCGACATTCGGTCGTTGGGAGACGGTCGACAAGTCCGGATTGGTTCCCGGTGTCGCGGGTCTGCAACGTGTTTCCAAGTTCACCGTCGGTCGGTCGTGGGCGTTGGGCCCGGTCCAGCGCGGGGAAAGCCGTGTCGGAGCGGCGGTCGACTGGCACCGGGTTCCCGGGGCGCTGGCATCCTCCTACGGCTCGGATCCCTGGTCGCTGCGGGTCTTCGTGTTGTGGCGTCCCGCACGGATGAATTGATGACGGGTGGGCTTGCCGGTTTCATCCGGGGCTTGTGTTAGAATCTGCGCAACGGCAGGGGGCGGTGTCGCTCCCTCCGTTGCATTTTTGCGAAGGAGCTAGCAATCATGGTTCGTCGCCCTCGTGGCTTTACGTTGATTGAACTCTTGGTGGTGATCGCGATCATTGCGATCTTGGCCGCCATCCTCTTCCCCGTGTTCGCACAGGCCCGTGAAAAGGCCCGTGCCATCTCTTGCCTCTCCAACCTGCGCCAATCCGGCACTGCGGTGCTGATGTATGTTCAGGATTACGATGAAACGTTCCCGATGAACCTCTACATCAACTTCGGGCAAGCGCCTCCGTGCGTCACCAGTTTTTACGACATGCTGACGCCGTACCAGAAGAACTCCGAGATCATGCGCTGCCCGTCGGCGCCCAACGGTGTGGATCTGTTGCAGGGCTGGAACCTGATTCGTGGCGCCACGGGTCTTCCGCCGCTCTGCCCGACCAATCCGCGCTGGTTGTCCTACAACTTCAACTATGCGGTAATCGAGAACGGCGCGCAGAGCAACCTGCACGGCAACAATGCAAGCCGTGCGGTCAAGAACTTGGCCGCGTTCGACTTCCCTGCCGAAACGGTGGTCATCTCGGACGGCATTCCGGTCATCCAAGCTGTCCGCAATCCCCCTGACTATTCGTGTCCTGTGTTCGGTTCCCCGGTTCAGGCCCGCCACAACGAGTTTGTGAACGTCAACTATGTCGACGGCCATTCCAAGGCGGTGAAGGCGAAGTTGTCGGTGGACGCAGCGGGCGCCGGTTACTCCTGCGCGGCGCTCGACGGCAAGGTGATGAAACTGTACCGGGTCGCGTCCGGTCCCTACATCAACCGCCATGAGTTCTGGGGCATTCCGCACCAGGACGCCAACGGCAACTGGTATATCAGCAACCCGTAACATGGATCGTCAAAAGCAACTTCTGATCGCGGCGGTAGCCGGACTGGCCATTGCCGGCGGAGTTGTCTTTTGGTCGTTTTCCCGTCAGAAGGCGAGTGCGCCGGAAACCGGGGAAGTGATCAAGGTGACTCCGGAGACCATCCGCGAAAACATGAAAAACAACAGCGCGTTCAATCGTTGACAACGCTCTGAGTCAAACACGGCCCGCCGGAATATTCCGGCGGGCCTTTTTGTGCGGGGTTCGCGGACTCTCAGGATGCCTCGAGACAGATTCGCTTGACATGCAGCAGTGCTACTGCGGCGGGTTTGGCATCCACTTGGTCGTGGTCCGGGAGTGCTACCCCCGCTTCGTCGAGGGATTTCCATTCAAAGCCAGGCGGAAGTGCGAGAATTGCGGACGCGCAGGGCCGGCTTGCGGTGGTGGTGGGTTCGATTTGGACACGGGCGAGTTTGCGCGTCAGGGTGAGGCGCAGGCGCATAGGGATTCCCGGATTTGGCGTCGGCTGCCAACGCAGTGTCTGTTCGGCCCATTTTCCGGCATGACCGATGCGCAGGCTTGCGGTTCGGGGTGAATTGATGCGCACCGACACGCTTTGGTCGTCGAGGTAACGGTCGTGATGGAAGAGCCCGATGGAAGGCATGTCCGAGGCGAGTCCTTCGAAACCCGACCATATCCATTCCGCACTCAACTCCACTTGATTCCGTGTGTTTCCGATGTGAATGGATTTGAAGAATCGTCGCCGTTGACGTTCGAAACGGTGTCCGGCGGGAAGGCGCGAGCCGCCGGGCCATCGGTTTCCCACAGCCAAATGTTTGTGTCGTTCATCCCATGCATATCCGAGCGTTTCGGTCGTGAACGCCGGAAGCGAACCTTCGTAAAGCACCCGGCCGGCATCGAGCATATCGAAATCGAACGCCCAGCCACGGCGGGTCGGATCGGTTCGGAACGATTCGTCGAAGTTGGGATTTCGGCTGGTGTTCCGGCGCCGGGTCTGATTGAGGAGCGACCATAGGAAGGGGTTGCGCTCTGCACGCGTTCGAGGGTAGTGCGTATGTTCGGACCAGACCCAGACGGTGGATTCGCTGTAGGCGAGGGTGAGGGCAAGGTTCGACCAAGGCAGTTGGTCCATGCGCCCGGTAGGCCATCCGGGGAAAAGGTTCCACGGGTCGCTTTCCACCCAGGCTGCCATGTTGATGGATACAAAGCGGTCGTATTTGGCGGGGTTTGCGCTAAGGGTCCGCCACCCCCGGATCATGGCGGCAGTGTCGCGGAAAGTCTTTCGGTCGCCGGGGTAGTGATGGAATTCGCCCCCGGGCATCGTGCGGCGTCCTCCGTACCAGAAGGTCGATTCCCATCCGTGGACAATGCGCGCCGGCGCGCGGATCGCGTCGAGGATTCCGTCCATGAACGGTTTGAGATTTTCGTAACCGGGCCATCCGCCGGGTTCGTGTTCGGGGCCCCAGCTGAAGAAGAACAGGAGTGAGACGTTCGGGAAGGCGGTTTGTACTGCTTCGATCCACTGTCGACCACGTTGTCTCCAGGTTTCCTTGTCTAACTTTCCGAAGGGGTAGTGTTCACCGGAGCGGTAGTTCGTGTATTGCTCGGTGTCGACCACCAATCCCACGAGTCGGGAGTCGCGGGCGAGTTTGGCGACAACGGCGGCGTTGGCGCAGGCGACATCCCAGTCGGCATCGGTGAGGATCGGTGCCTGGCGGTCGGTTTCGCCCGATCGGGTGCCGTCGCGGACAGTCACCCACAGGCGGTTTTCGGTGCAATGGCCCCAGCGAACTGCGCGCAGGTCGTTGCGTGCCGCGGCCACCGCCCGGTCGTCGAGGGGGATTGCGGTGAAGACCAGGTCGTGGAGAGCGTAGCCGGCGTTTTCGATCAGACCGTTTTGTTTGCACCAGGATTCCGGAACACGAACCGGGATGGCGACTCCTTTGAAGGGATGGTTCTCGAGGTAGTTGGGGTGTTTTCGCAGGAACTCGGGCGTGGGGCAATGTTCCGATTCCACGGAGATGGCGCTGTACTGTCCGGCGCCCAGGACGGTTTTGCCGTCGAGTTCCGCCGGCGTCGCCCATCGTTCCCGCGCGGTTCCTGCACTCGCGCGAGCATCGCCGGCGATTGAGCGAAACCGGGGTTTCGGGGGTTGGGTCTGGTTCGTGGGACGTTCGGTCATCGCGTTGCTTTCGTGTGCGCAGACGATTGTGGTGCCCCGGGCATCGAATTCGAAATCGGGGCGGTGGGCATCGTTTTCATTGTCCGGCAAGAATGGTGCGTTTCGCGGACCCTGTTCACGGGAGAAGCCACGAAAGTGGCGAATTCACGGTGCGATCGAGACGGGGAAGAGCGATTCCCGGGTGACCGGATGTGGTGGATCCAATCAGGATTGGTGGCGCAGCGCTTCCCAATCGCAACGCAGGATGGCGTACATCGGCGTGTCGTAATGGGTTCCGTTCTTGCGGACACAATGGCGCAGGGTGCCCTCGTAGAGAAGGCCAGCCTTTTGCAGCACGCGTCCGCTCGCCTTGTTTCCATCCAGATGTTGTGCGTAGATGCGCTCCAGCCCCAACGTCTCGAATCCCCAATCCACCACGGTCCGGACCGCTTCCGTGGCGTAGCCGTTGCCCCAATAGGGCACGCCTGTCCAATAGCCGAGTTCGGCACGCAGATGAACCGGATTGCATCGGACCGAAACGGTTCCGACCAGCACGCGCGATTCGCGGATTTCGATGCCAAACACGTGGTTCGATTTGTGTCGCAGTGCTTCGTGGGTGGCGATCCACCGGGCTGCAGCACCGTCGGGATAGGGGTGTGGCACGGCCAACATGGTGGCGGCGATTTCGGGCTCTGACGCCATCTGCTGGACCGCCGGGGCATCGTCATCGTCGAGTGGGCGCAGGAGAAGTCGTCGGGAAGTCAATTCCATGTCAGGTTGTCTGGGAAAGCGCGGAACGGCGACCAGGTTGGGATTGACTTATCATAGTTCGGACCGAGCCGGTGACGTATGACGTTGCGGAGTCGGTGTGGAGTATCCCATGTCTTTCGAACCGTATCGCGGTATGGTGCCCCGGGTAGGGCAGCGAGTGTTTGTGCATCGGTCGTCTAGCGTGATCGGGGACGTTTCCCTCGGCGACGATGTCTCTGTATGGCCGAATGTGTCATTGCGTGGCGATGTCAACCGAATCGAGGTGGGTGACGGGACCAATATTCAGGACAATACCGCCTGCCATGTCACCCACGTGCACGCGTCCGATCCGGAAGGCGCACCGCTGTTGATCGGCAAATACACGACGATCGGGCATTCGGCGGTTTTGCACGGGTGTACGATTGGTGACGAGTGCCTGGTGGGGATGGGGTCGGTGGTGCTGGACCACGCGTTCTTGGAGGATCGTGTTTTCCTGGCGGCCGGCAGTCTGGTGCCCCCCGGCAAGCGGCTCGAGGGCGGCTGGCTTTGGATGGGACGTCCCGCCGCGAAGGTACGCCCTCTCACCGACGCCGAACTGGCCCACTTGCGCTATTCGGCCGAGCATTACATGTCGGTCAAGGACGATTATCTGGCCGAGGAGTCGGAAGGGTAAGCGATTGCAGGGTTCTCGGTAAGGCAGCCAACTGAGTGTGCCTGCGGAGCGGACCCTGGCAGCCTCCGGGGACGCTCTGTTCCCATTGCCCCGTTGTCGCAGGATGGAAATCGGTGACAAGTACTACTTCGGTCGCCGTTTGTCGGAGAAAGGGTTTTGAAGTTGAAACGTCAGGATCAGCCCGTGCGTCGTGAATCGATTTCGCCGATCCGCAATGGATCGTTCACCAAGGACGGCACCGCGCGAGTGCGACGCCAAGGGGGCAACCCCCGCCGGGTCGGGGGAATTTTGGTGTTCGACGGCTCGACCGACGGCAACCGGCAGGTGGATCCGCAGATTGCCGTGGGCGGAGGCCATGTGGTGCATGCCACCAACAGTGGAATCGTGATTTACGACAAGGCGGGTCGTTGGATTGCCGGGGTTCCGCAGTCGGAGTTCAACAACGGCATCGATCCGAAATTGTTCTTCACGCCGCATCAACGCGTGTTTGCGTTCGACCTCTGGAATCCGTGGGACAAGGAAGAAAAGAAGCCGGTCAATGTGTCGGTTTCCGAGACCGCGGATCCCAACGGAGCGTGGAATACTTACCCGGTGCCTGCACCCCGCGGGGTGGACGGCGGCGGGATTGGGTACAGCCGCAAGTGGATCGGCTATTCGTTCCCGGGCGGCCCCGAGCGGACGTTTGTGTTGTCTATCGACGACGCCAAGGCGGGGAAAGCGGTGGACGTTCACCATTTTGCGGGGCATCTGGGGCATCCGGTGTTCACGCAGGACCCGGTGGACGATCTCTGGTTCGTGGACTTGACCGATCAGGAGATTCGCTTGACGCGGGTCGGGAGTGGTCCGGACGGTGTCCCGGTGATCAAGGATCGGGTGCGGGCGCCCCACGGGTTCGCGCATTTCGGCTGGCCCCCGCAGTCTCCGCAGCGGGGATCGTCGCAGCGCACCGCGTCCGGAGACCGCAATCCGAAGTCGTTGACATTGCAGGGCGGGCACATTTGGTTCTCGCACACGGTGGAAATCGACGGCCGTGCCGGGGTGCAGTGGCATCAGTTCCGGTTGGATGGCAAGCGGGTTCAGTCCGGCAGCATCTCGGATTCTGTCGACAGTTTCATCCAGACGACATTGGGTGTGAACAAGCGCGGCGATGTGCTGGTGGGCTTCCAGCAGACGGGTCCGAACACGCCGATCAGTCCGCGGTGTGCGTTGCACCGAGCCTCGGACAAGTCCGGGACGGTGCGTGGGATTTTGGCGCTCGGAGAGGGTGACGCGCCCACGGATGGTGTTTCGTGGGGCGATTATTCCTCCACGACGGTCGACCACGACAACGGGTTCGACTTGTGGACGATTCAGTCGGCAACCAATGCCAAGGGCAAAGGGGAGACGCGGATCGCCTGTATTCCGGGCGGGCATTCCGGGCGGCCCAGTCAGGCGGGCTGAATGGCGGGATGGCGGCGACGGGGCGGTGCACGTTCGGCACAAGTGTGATCTCGCGGTTGGAGAAGGGGAACGTTCAATGGTGGAACCGGTACGTGTGATTTTCGATACCGACATGGGCAACGATGTCGACGATGCGTTGGCGCTGGCGGTGCTGCACAGTTTGGAAACCAAGGGCTTGTGTCGGATTCTGGCGTGCACGATGACCCGCAACGATCCCAAGTCGGCGTTGTTCACCGACGCGGTCAATCGGTTCTACAAACGTCCTCGGATACCGATTGGTGTCATTCGCCACACCAAGCCGGCCGATCCGGGGCCGTACCTGGACGTCTACCAACAGTTCCCGACGCGTCTCGATCCGAACAAGGCCCCGGAGGCGTTGGACTTGTTGCGCAAGGTGCTGCGTGCACAACCGGACCAGTCGGTGTCGTTGGTGCAGGTGGGCTTTTTCTCGAATTTCGCCCGGATGGCCGCCAATCCGTCCGACCGCGAGTTGATCGCGCGCAAGGTGAAGGTGCTGAGCGTGATGGCGGGGGCGTTTGTCCCGATCGACGGCAACGCGCATTTCTGCGAATACAACGTTGTCCAGGATGTCCCGAGCGCGCAGGCGCTGGTTCGGGATTGGCCGACCCCGATTGTCTGGGGCGGCTTCGAGATCGGTTGGGCGTTGCGCTACCCGCTCCGCAGCATCGCATCCGATTTCGGCTACGTGGAGAAGCATCCGATCCCGCTGGCGTACAAGGTGTATTGCAGGCCGGACGAGGAGCGCCCTTGCTGGGATCTGGCGTCGTCGCTCTACGCGGTGCAGCCGGATCGCGGCTATTTCGGGCACTCGGAGGAAGGGCGTGTGACCGTGGAGGCCGATGGTTTCACCCGGTTTACGCCGCAACGGGGCGGTAGGGATCGTTACCTGACCATGGACAAGGAACAGCGCGCGCAGGTCCTGGAAGCGTTGGTGCAACTCACCAGCATGCCGCCGCTGTGATTGCGGAACAACCTGCGGTTGCGTCTTGATGGAACGGGGTGCCTGTCCTGTGGCGGGCATCCCGCATGGGTTCGAGGATACGCGGGCGCGGCATCGGCGGGGTGCCCATGGGTCACGGAATCAGGATTACTCTTGCACAATGATGCGGGCCGGGCCAGAGACGTGTCCAAACGTCGGGCTTCTGGACATGCATCCGGTGCAACGGCCGCTCGGCCACGGTTGCTTTCCCGAGTTTGGTCCATCGCACGACCGGCCATCCCAAGACCCACGGGGATCCGGCGGTTCGCAGGTGGTCACCGGGGGTGCTGAATTCGTAGGTGATCTTGGCGGTGTCGGGGTCGATGGCCCCGACCAGTTGCGGCGGGGCTTGGTGGGGGAATGTCCAGACGTCGTACCGACCGTCGGTGCGTCGCCCTCCGGACTGCAGGCCTTGGATGGTGTTGACGCGGTGCCGGGATCGCCATCGTGAGTCTCCCGTGATCGGGATCGGCTTGGATTGGACTCCCGAGAGGGTGAGACGGACGGGGCCGCCTGATTCGAAATCGTTGACAATGCGTTTGAGACGTCCCTTCCGGTCCACGATGGGGAAATCGATCGGCTCCACATAGGGGACACGTTCGGGTTGGTCTCGCCCCAAACGTAGATAGTGTGCCTCGGTCGCTTCGAGGCCGAGTTCGGGGTTGCCGATTCGGCGGCGGCGTTCGAGGCAGTCGGAGGAGATCCATTGGATGGAATCGCCTGAATCGAATTCGCGGACCGTCGCACCGTGCGTGGTATCGACAATACGGCATTTCGCGGGGTTGTCGGTGCCTACGGCCAGGTGTTGTCCATCGGGAGACAGGGACAAGGACTCGATGCGGATCGGGTCGCGAAATGTCTGCAGAACCTTGGGTGTCGACTGCGGCGAATCCTTACGAATCACTTCCAACACAGTTGACTTGTTTCGGGTTGTCTCGGCGACGTAGTAGAGACGTTGGTGTCGCCTGTCCCAGTCGAATATCCGGCAGTCGATGTCCTCAGGAGTCCAGCGATCGTTGATTTTGCCGTCGAGATCGCATTGAAACACGGTCCAGTGGGAGAGCCGTGAGTCTCCTGCCGGGAAGTAGAAGCGGCATGAAACGATCAAACGGGGGGATTTGACGAGGTCGATATTCATGGGGGTGCTGGAAACGCCATTGTACGGTTTGGAACGATCGGAGACGGTCTGCGTCTTCCCGCGCGCGATAAAATGAGTCGACGGGGGTTTCCCGCCGAAAGGATGATCCGATGAAGCTGTTCCTCTCCGCTCTAGTCGCCGCCACGTTCTCTGTCGCCGCGCTCGCCCAGACCCCCGCCGCACCCACCACTCCTGCTGTCAAGGCTGCCGCCAAAAAGTCTTGCTGCAAGGAAAAGCCGGCTGCCGCGAAGAAGGCCTGCTGCAAGGCCAAGGTTGAAGCGAAGAAGGATTGCAAGGACTGCGGCATCAAGTCCGGCAAGTCGACCGCCAAGAAGTAATTCCGCGCCCGCTCTGCGGGAAAAGCGTGCGAAAACCGCCCCGGTGCGCAATGCGCCGGGGCGGTTTTTGTTTCCAGTCGGTTAACGGTCCTAGGGAGTATCCGGGGCTGGCGGGTGCATCTCGGAACGTTTCCGGTGGACGTCTTTGACAAAATCGCCCCACGTTCCGGCCCATCGGGATTCGACCCACGGGAAAGGCAATTCGATGTCGAATCGGGCTTCCATCGCAAGGAGCGCCGCCGTATCGTCAAGTCCATCCTCGTGTGCCCAAAGCACGGTCGCGAGCGGATCGTGTGGGAGAAATCGGTCGTTCGGCCACCCGATTTCGTCCGACGCGATTTGCGCCATCGCGGCGGCGGTTTCGCGCAGCGACGGATCATCGTCACAGAAAGAAACCGTTTCGATGGACCGGTTTGCCAGCAAAGTGTGGATCTCCCGAACGATCGGATTGGCGCGGGATTTCCACCGCAAATCGACCCAGATCCAGCCCACAACGGGGATTCGCTCCAAAGTTCGATCGAAACGCGTTCCTTCGAGGGTTGCCATTTCCAATCGGGGCAGCGGTGGCAAGTTTGGATCGAGGGAACCCATTTCCGTGGAGATCGCGTTCTGGCCTCCCGAGCGAGCGCGGGCCGACTCGGTCAGGACTCGGGACGTTTGCCGTTCCAAAGCCGCTCGCGTGTGAGCACGCGCGGATCTGAGTACAGGCGTCGAATGGCTTCGTCGTCGTTTTTCTCGAAGGTCAGTTCGGCCCAGCTCATGAAAAAACACCAGCGCGGCTGGGCGGCGAGGAGCTCCGGGGTGGGGAGTTTGTCGCACTCGCCGATTGCGATGGGCTTTCCTCCGGAGAGCCGGACAAAGCGTTGGTACCAGACGGGATCCCAGCCTTTGTCGTAGATGTCGAACGCGAGAACATCCCAGTAGTCGGAGCCGGGGTTGTAGTCGGCGAGATCGGTGGAGAGGTCTTGTAGGTCCCAGGTCCAGATCAGGTTGTCGAGTTCGTGCCTTCGGGTGAGATGGTCGTGGGTGATTCGGAAGAGCTTCGCGGTGCCGTCGGGTCCCGGGCGTCCTCCCCACCAGAACTGGCCTTGGTTCATCTCGTGCAGGGGCCGGAACAGGACCGGGACATCGTTGGCGTTCAGGTAGCGGAGGTAGGTTGCCAAATTGTCGAGGCGGGCCAACCAAGCGCGGTTCAGGGCTCCCCGCGGACTGGTGAGGTCCTTCCACTGGGAGTCGCTGAGCTTGCTGATCAGGCCGCCTTCCCATTTGCAGACATCGGGCTGGGTGGGAGGAGCGACGTGGGCCATGATGTTGACCAGCGAACCGGCTTCCCACTGGCGACGTGCCTCGTGGACCATGCTCCACCGGCGGGACACGTCGTGGGCGGAAAACAGGAAATCGCCACTCCAGAGCCCCGGGGTCTTTCCGGTGCGGTGTTCGATCTCGCGGGTCTGTTTGAGAGGCTCGCTGTTGGGCTCGCGGTTGTGGATGCCGGCGATGGTGTGTTTTCCGGAAACGCGGCGCAGCAGGTCGAGTACTTTTTTCTTTTGGGTGGTCATGGCAACGGCGCGGACAGGATCCGCTGGGCTGAGTATACGTTCCAACCCGATCGCTTTCCCGAATGTCCGGACGGGCATCGGGATCTTGGTTCGGGTTAGGATGACGTCATGCTTCGCGGACGTTTGGCATTGGATCCCGAGTTTACGACGGAAGCGTTTCGTCGTCCGCGCTTGAGTCGGGAATTGCGGGTGCCTGCAGCCTGGTGGCTTCGCAGCGCGGTTCTCCTGACACTGATGTTGGTGTCCTGCTTCGGCGCGTTGGCCCAGGGTGACCCACTTGCCCGACCCTGTGTGCGGGTCAAGACCAATGCCGAGGCTGTGCGTTGGGTGCGGGACCAAGGACGAGCTTCCCGGGTGATTTGGGTCCACCGTGCGTCGGGAGAGTTTCCGCCCTGTCCGACCGGGTTGCAGTGCTA
>CAZYBA010000013.1:0-1015 GCA_964646105.1 uncultured Armatimonadia bacterium | reverse complement strand
CGAGCCGTATTGGGTGGTGAGCGGGCAGGATCCGAAACGTCGATTCTGGGTTGAGCCCACGGACGTCGGGGGCGACCGGCAATACCGCGGGACGCGCCGGGTTGGTTTTGCGACTTTGGACGAGGTGCGTTCGGAGGCGCGAACCGGGTCCGGGACGGCTCCGAAGGCGGGGACGGCGTTGCGGTTTGCGGAGCAGGTCTGGGCGGTCGAATCGACGACGATCCCGGTTTTGGTGGGCAGCGGGACACTGGCCGCGGTGTTGTTGCTGGCGGGCCTGCTGGGGCGCGGATCCGGTTGGGGGCGGGCTTGTGCGCGAATGGCGTCCGGCTGTCCGCTCGCGCTGTACCTCGGGGGCGCTCCGGAGTGGGGACTGGCGTTGATGGCGCTCAGCTGGCTCGGAGCCGTTTGGCTGCCGGTCCGCACGACACTGCTGATCACGGCGTTTGCGGTGTTTGTCGATCAACTCAGCGGGCTGCGCTGGGGCGATTTTTCGCCGTTGCAGGGCTACTTCTCGTCGGGAATCCGTTTCTACGGGGTCGGCAACGAAATGCTGGGGATTTTTCTTGGTGCACTCGCGGTTGTGCGTCCGCGGCGCTGGCGTCCTTGGGGAGCACTGGCCGGCTTGGTGTTCTTCAGCAACAGCGCGTTGGGCGCCGACTACGGGGCGGTGGTGGCGTTTGCCGCGTTGCTGGCATGGGATTGGTTGCCGGAGCGCGGGTTTGTGCGGCGTTCGCCGGCGAGATTGCCGGTGGGGCGTCTTTTAGGTTGTGTTGCGGTGGGTATGGCGGCGGCATTGCTGGCGGCGTCGGTGGATGCGGTGTTTTCGGATTCGCCAAGCCATGGGGGGCAGGCCATGCGTACGGCGGGCAGTCAAGGAATTGCGCCGTTGCTGGACATCGTGGTCCGCAAGCTGGGGATGAATGCGGGATTGTTGCTGCGCCCGCCGACGTGGGCCGCCATCGGTGCGGTGGCGGTCTTGGTGGGGGTGGTGGCCCGTCGGTTGCGCCAGACCGGG
>CAZYBA010000012.1:18090-22997 GCA_964646105.1 uncultured Armatimonadia bacterium | reverse complement strand
GCGCCGTAGTGGCCCCTTTCCATGACCGCCAGCTCGAGGAATTCCGCATCGGCTACGCGTCCGCCGTGGCCTGGGTGCTCTTCGCGGTGATTTTCGCGCTGACCCTGCTGCAATGGCGCTACGGCAACCGGGAGACCCAGTACTGATGAAGACACGTCGCGTGGGCTCGTATGTGCTGATGACCGTACTGGCGGCCACCACCCTGTTGCCGTTCCTGTGGATGGTGCTGGCGAGTTTCAAGCCGCTGGCCGAGGTGGAAAACCTTTCGCCGCTCCCGACGATCTGGCAGCCCGAGAACTATCCCAAGGTGTTCTCGCAGGTTCCGTTCGCGAAGTACTACTTCAACTCGGTGTTCATCGCGGCCTGGGTGACATTCCTCACCTGCCTGACCAGCGCGTCCGCCGGGTTCGCCTTCTCGCGCCTGCAATGGCCCGGCCGCGACACGGTGTTCCGGCTCTATCTGGCCACCATGATGATCCCGGGTGTCGTCACCATGATTCCGAACTACACCCTGATGGTGAAGCTGCAGCTGCTCGATTCGTACACCGGACTGATTGTGCCGTCGGCGTTCGGGGCGTTCGGAACATTCCTGATGCGCCAGTTCATGACCGGGATCCCGCCGGCCCTCGACGAAGCGGCGCAGATCGACGGGGCGTCTCCGCGTCAGTTGTTCTGGGACATCATGATGCCGCTTGCCCGGCCCGGTCTGATCACCCTCGCCATTTTCACGTTCATGGGCAACTACGGCAGCTTCTTTTGGCCGCTGGTGATGATCAAGAGCGAGCACTTGCGGACCTTGCCGGTGGGGATGCTGTTCTTCGACACGATTTACGGACGTCAGACCAATTTGCTGATGGCGGCGAGTGTCATGAACGTCATCCCGTTGATTGTCCTTTTCGCGACCAGCCAGAAGTTCCTGGTGAAGGGGATCCAGCTCGGCGCGGTCAAGGGGTGAATCGCCGCAACCGGGGTGGGGGAGCACTTCGGTGCAACCCGCAAGGTCGGATGTAGGATCGGGAATGGGCGCTGCAGACACCCGGCAAACTGTCCCCGGCTGGAGATTGGGGGACAACGCTTACTAGAAACGGGTCGGATGGGGCGGTGAGTCCATTCGCTAGGAAAGAAAACCGGCGAAAATTTGCTTAGCGGGCTTTCTAAGGAAAAGAGTCTTTCTTAACACAACACGTGGACAGTCGGTCCGTCGATTGCGCTATTGGACGCAGGATGCGCACGTTCCCAGCGGAAGTCCCTTTGGGGGTCTGGCGATCCACACTCGCGAACGAGGTCGAGCCCCGCGCTAACCCGGCAGCATCGGCTCGACGTCGACTGTCTTGGCCTGGGTGTAGAGGGCCATGCCCGCCTTGGCGCCACGCGGTTTGCGCACATAGCGTTTCTCGGTGAAATCAACCGCCACCAAACTGCTGTGCTTGGCCGACCCCGACTTGGCAGCCACCGCGGCAGCGGCGCGGCGCACGATGGAATCCGGAGCCTTCGCACCCTTGGGAATCCGCAGCACGCCATGTGCGCCGGTGCCGCCGCGCACATGGAGCCAGATGTCGTGCGGGGACGCCACTCGGGTCAGCAGATGGTCGTTGGCGGTGGCGGTTTCTCCGACCAAGAGGGTCCAGCCGTCCAGATCGTAGGTGCGTACCTTGTGGCCCGCGAACGGGGGCGGGGTCTTGGGGCCCGGTTGATTCGGCGTCCGACGTGGGGCCAATTGGTCGAGCGCGGTGCGGATATCCACCAGTTGGTCGTCCCCGGTGGTGCCGAGTTGAACGCCCAGCGATCGCAACTGCTCGATTTCGTCCTGGGAATCCGCCATCCGACCGTCCGCGATCTCCCCGGCGTCGCGTGCCTTGCGGGCCCGGTCGAAAAACGCTTCCGCATTCTCCTGCGGAGACTTGCGCGGGTCCAGCGCGATCGTCCGGGAGCCTCCCGCATACCAGTCGTACAGTTCGACCGTGTCAAGACCCTTGCTCAGACTCCCGAGATGGGCGAGAAGGAGATGGCCGGCCTGTTCATGCGACTCGGCCAGCCCCGCTTCCTCCAGGGCACGCTTGCAATCGTCGACCACACGCCGCCGGTGGGCGATCTCCCGTTCGATGCGTCGCTCGAGTTCGGAACGGGCCAACGTGCTCTCGCGGGAACGGATGCCCACCCGGTGGAACTGGTCGAGAGCGTCCGAAAAACTGTCGCGCGGAAGCCGTTTCTCCGGGGGGGCGGTCAGCGGAACAAACGCCCAGACGCCGCGGACAATGCCCTGGTCGTCGAGGAGGGCGTGCGGATCGAAATCGTCGTGGTCGATCCTGTCGAGCAAATCCGCCAGGCCGCCGTCGCCACGGGCCGCGATTTCGGCGTCTGCGAAACGTCCGAACGATCCGGTGGAAGCCCCGGCGCCGGGCGGGTTGGTGTACGGCTTGCCCGGGCGCAGCGGACGCGGGGAATCGGATTGGATCGGCCGCAGGACCCCGCGCACGGCACCCGACGGATCGGTGAGGATCAGGTTGCTGTTGCGTCCCATCAATTCCGCATAGAGGTGGCGCGGCAAACCGTCCACATCGGTGAAATCGAACCGCAAAATACGGTCGCGCAGGGGGAGCAGGACCGAGTCGAGGCGGGCTCCTTCGAGGTCCTTGCGCGCGACCTGGCAAAATCCCGGTGGCTTGGCGGGGTTCTCGCGACGCTGGTGGGTGAGATGGATCCGCGGCGCCTGCGGGTCGACACTGATCAGCAACCGGCACGGCCCCGAGTGTCCGAAGAACGACAGGACGATATCGGTCGCCGACGGTTGGGTGATTCGCTGCACCTTGGCCCCGACCAGGCGATCGCGCAGCTCCGCGGCGATTCCGGCCAACGAGAAATAGTCCACGTCTGCTGTTTACCATCCGAAGCGTCCGTGCGGGGCGCCGGAGAGCCCAATTCGACCGGAGAGGGGGCGCAATCCGATCGGGGAACCCTGGCTTCGGGTTTCTGTTAACAAAACGGACGGACAACCGACAATCCCGAAAGGGGCACTGTCCGGGTCGCCCGGTGAAAACGTTGGTTTTGTCCATGTTAGTTAGGACTGTCCCAACCAAGTGGTACATTACTGTCCGAGGAACCCATGACTGCAACCCTGCCCACTGCTCCGGCTTCTCCCGACCTGCGCGAACGCGGGAAAGTGCTCCTCGACGCAGTCCGTGCCCAGGAAAGCCGCGGACGTCTCGCCGAGCTCTTCCTCGACCAGACCATGGCGTTGGCCACCCGGGACGATCGTCTGAAGGTGGAGATGTTCCGGTTCGTCGACGCGCTCCCGGCGTTGCACAGCGGGGAATCGGTGGCGCGACACCTGCGCGAATACCTGCTGCGCCCCGGTCTGCCCCTGCCCCCCGGCGCCCGGTCCCTGCTTGAAACCGCCTGCGCGGCCACTCCGATCCACCCGCTCCTGCACTGGGCGTCCGGATTCGGCGCCCGCACCATGGCACGCCGCTTCATCGCGGGCCGCAACGCCGCCGAGGCGTCCGCCGCCATCGAGCGCCTGCGCAACGCGCAACAGGCGTTCACCATGGACCTGCTCGGCGAAGCGGTCATCAGCGAATCCGAGGCTGTCGCCTACCAGAAGAAATACCTCGACCTGATCGAGGGGCTGGCTGCCCGGGCGCGCCGCTGGAAACCCGAGCCGGTGGTCGATTCCGCACCCTACGGACCGGTCCCCCCGGTGAACGTCAGTGTCAAGCTATCCAGCCTGTACGCCCGTTTCGATCCGATGGCCGCCGACGCCACCGTGGCCGCGGTTTGCGAACGCCTGCGTCCGATCCTTCGCCTCGCCAAGCAGAACGGCATCTTCGTGCACGTGGACATGGAACAGCACGATTTCTGCACCATCACCCTGCGCATATTCCGGGAAATCCTCTCCGAACCCGAGTTCGCCGACTGGCCCGACGCCGGCATTGTCATCCAAGCCTACCTGAAACGCGCCGAAGCCGACCTCGTCTCCCTGCGTGACTGGGCCGAGAAGCGCGGTGTGCCGGTCGCCATCCGCTTGGTGAAAGGCGCCTACTGGGACTTCGAAACCATTGTCGCCGCGCAGCGCGGGCATCCGGTGCCGGTGTGGGAACGCAAGCCCGAGACCGACGCGTGCTTTGAACGTTGCACCGAGTTTCTCATCGAGAACTGGCGTCACCTGCGCCCCGCCATCGCGTCCCACAATGTCCGCTCGGTGGTCCACGCGCAGGCGGTTGCCGAGCGCTTGGGGGTGGCCCCGCGGACGGTCGAGTACCAGGTGCTCTACGGCATGGGCGAACCGATGGGACGTGCCCTGACCGCGCAAGGGGAACGGGTGCGTGTCTATGTGCCGTTCGGCGAACTCATCCCCGGCATGGCCTACCTGGTGCGACGTCTTCTCGAAAACTCGTCCAACGACTCGTTTGTCCGCCGCTCCGGCGAGAAAACAGTCGACCTTTCGCTTCTCGATGATCCCCGCGACCTGGTGGCCCGTCTTCCCGCGCCAGATCATCGTCCCACGGAACCCACTTACATGAACGATCCCGAAACCGATTTCGCCGTCCCTGAAAACCAAGAGAAGATGCACGCCGCACTGAAGTCTGTCGAGACTGCGCTGGGATTCACCGTGCCGGTGCGCATCGACGGCACCGACGAACAAGGCGGGACCTGCTTCGACCGTGAGGATCCGTCCGCCGCGGGCGTGGTCGCCAGCCGTGCCTGGTTCGCCACACCCGAGCAGGCCACCCGTGCCATCGCATCCGCCAGCGCGGCGTTCCCGGCCTGGCGCGACACCCCGGTCGCCGAGCGCTGCGCCGTCCTGCGCCGTGTCGCCGGTGTCTTCGCGCGACGACGTTTCGAGATGTCCGCCTGGATGGTGCGCGAGGTCGGCAAGCCGTGGCGCGAAGCCGATGCCGATGTGGCGG
>CAZYBA010000012.1:11960-18080 GCA_964646105.1 uncultured Armatimonadia bacterium | reverse complement strand
CGCGTCAGCGCGATGTTCCCGGCGAGTGGAATTCGATGCACTACGACGCCCGGGGTCCGGCCGTGGTGATCGCCCCTTGGAACTTCCCCCTCGCCATCCTCACCGGCATGGCGGTCGCCGCGCTGGTCGCCGGCAACACGGTCGTGGTCAAGCCCGCCGAGCAATCGTCCCGGACCGGTTTCTTCCTCGCCGAGGCCCTTGCCGAAGCAGGCTGCCCGAGCGGCGTGTTCCACTTCCTGCCCGGTGACGGCGCACAGATCGGCCCGGTTTTGGTGGAGGATCCGCGTGTCGCCTTGATTGCGTTCACCGGAAGCCGCGCCGTCGGCCTGTCCATCCTGCGCACCGCATCGGAAGTGAAGCCCGGCCAGCGGGAAATCAAGCGCGTGGTGGCGGAGCTTGGCGGAAAGAACGCGATCATCGTGGACGACGACGCCGACCTCGACGAGGCGGTGCTCGGGGTGTTGCACTCGGCGATCGGGTTTGCCGGCCAGAAATGCAGCGCCGCGTCGCGGGTGATTGTCGTGGGCGATGCCTGGGAAGCGTTCCGGACCCGTCTCGCGGATGCGGTGCGCTCGATCAAGATTGGGCCGGCGTCCGACCCCGCCACGACTTTGCCGCCGGTGGTGGATTCGGAGGCGCGCGACAAGGTGCTCTCCTACGCCGCGATCGCCGAGCAAGAAGGCAGTCTGCTCGGACGTCAGGATCCGCCTGCGCACCTGTCGGGATGCTATGTGCCGGCGGTTTTTGTGGAGAATGTTCCGGTCGACGGTCGGCTGTTCCAAGAGGAAGTGTTCGGACCGGTGGTGGCGATTGTGCGGGCCAAGGATCTGGACGAGGCTCTGGCGATCGCGGACGCCACCCCGTACGCCCTCACCGGCGGGTTCTACTCGCGTTCCCCGCAGCATATCGAACGGGTGCGCCGGGAGTTCCGCGTCGGGAACTTGTACATCAACCGGAAGATCACGGGAGCGTTGGTGGACCGCCAACCGTTCGGGGGCGCGCGGATGAGCGGCATCGGCAGCAAGGCCGGCGGCCCCGACTACCTGCTGCAGTTCCTGGTGCCGCGAACCATCACGGAAAGCGTCCTGCGCCGCGGCTTCGCCCCGACGTCCGCGGAATAGGCCTGCGTTTTCGCCGACTGGATTGTCGCGACGGGAACGAAGACCTCCGCCGCAGAAGGTCTTCCAACGAAAATAACACCCCCCGAAGTGGGATCTCCGGGTGGTGTTTGCTTTACCTGTCTCTGGGTGGATTACAGGCCGGTGACACTGCCGCTGCCGGTGGCTGCCGCATGGCTGCCGTCGGTGGCGAACTTCACCGTGATGGTCCGTTTGACACCCTTGGCCGGTGCGGTGACATTGACAGTCGCCTTTCCGCTGGTGTTGGTGATTGCGGTGCCGAGCGGTGCCAACGTTGCCGCGTCGATGAACGACACCGTCTTGCCCGCGAGGGCTGTGTTGTCGGTGGTGCGTGTCAACGTGGCCCCCAACGAGACCACGCTGCCCGCCGCCGACTTCAATGCCTCGCCCGTCAGCTTGGTGGTCCCGAGGGACACCTTGAGTGTGGTGTTGGCACTCACCGGCTGGAGCAGCGTGCTCCCGGCGAAGGTCGGAGTCAGGGTGTGTGTTCCCACCGAACTCAGGCACTTGAACGTCCGCGATGCCACCCCGCTGGCGTTGGTGACCCCCGTTCCCACCGATGTCCCGTCCACCAGGAAGTCGACGGTTTCCCCGGCGATCGGGGTGGAACCGACCTTGAGGGTTGCCTTGACGGTGGTGTTGCCGCCGAACTTGGCCGACCCTGCGGCCGGTGTCATCAACGAGATACCCTTGCCGATGGTGAGGGTCGCGGTCGGACCGGCGCTGGCGGCATAGGTGGCGTCGCCGGCGAACTCCGCCGTCAGCGTATGGGTGCCCACCGACTGGGTCGCGATCGGAGTGATTGTGGAAAGCCCGGCCGATGTCGTCGGGGCGGTCCCCACCGGGGCGCTATCCACGAAGAACGTCAACGACTTGCCGCCGAGCGACACACCGTTCGCCTTCAGGGTTCCCTTGATGGTCACCTTGGCGAGGTAGGTGGTGGTTACATCCGTGGTGGCGACGCTGGTCCCCACCTTCACCGTTAACGTTCCATTGCCGTTCGTCGACGCGGTTTCGGTGTCGCCGGCGTATTCGGCAGTGACCGTGTGGGCTCCGCTCGCGGTGGCGATCGGGATTGTCCAGGTGCAGGTGGCGTTCCCCGAAGCATCGGTGGTTCCCGAGCCCACCAACGT
This sequence comes from uncultured Armatimonadia bacterium, assembly GCA_964646105.1. Taxonomy (GTDB): domain Bacteria; phylum Armatimonadota; class Armatimonadia; order Armatimonadales; family Armatimonadaceae; genus CAIRTT01. Next base: position 15,808 of record CAZYBA010000012.1, on the reverse strand, counting down.
GCCGTCGATCCGGAAATCGACCCCACGACCAGCAAGCGCCGCGCCACCGTCGGTGTAAACCAATTTGGCCGACAGGGTCGCATTGGTTCCCGCCACACCGTCGATGTTGGTCACCGAGAGGGTGGTGCCCGCCAGATTCACCGGTGCGTTCGGATCCACCACCTTCAGCAGGTAGTTTTTCGTAACGTTTTTCCCGGTCCCGTCGGTCGCGGTCAGCGAGAAGTTGTAATTCCCCGCATCGACGGGTGTCCCGGAGAGAATTCCGGTGGACGTATCGAAGTTCATCCCGGTGGGCAGGGCGCCGTTGCGCGACACGGTGACCGGGTTGGTACCGCCGATCACCATGCTGCGGTCCACGTACGGCGTGTCGATTTCGCCGTCCTGGACATGGTCGATCAGGCCCATCTGCTGTTGGGCGTCGAACGCCGACATCTGCGCGCCGATGAAGTTTCCGACAATCTCCAATTCGCCGAGATCGACCTGTTGGCCGTTGATTTCCTTGATGCCGACGCCGTGGATACCATCGTCGGCGACCTCGTCGGCCTTCGCCTCACCGGTTTCGTCGTCGATCGGGCCGGTGTACGCGAAGAAGTCCCACCGTCGGGTGATCACTTCGTCGCCTTCCGCAAGCTCCTCCGGCTCGGCTTCGAGTTTGCCGTTGGCACCGCCGTCGGCCTGGTTGAACTCCTCCTGAAGAAGGGTCCACTCCACCTCGACCTCGTCCTCTTCGCCGTTGGTCCAGTCCGGATCGTTGGGATCGTCCGGATCGTCGGTGACCAGCTCGTGCAGTTCGACTTGGTTGTTGTTGTGGGAGACCGTCCGGGTTTCACGAACCCACATCGGCTCGCCAAACTCCTTTTGGGGAACCTCGATCGGCTCCGGCGGCTCGATGACCGCCTGAACCACCGGCGGTGCGCCTCCTGCGGCCGGGACATAGTTGAACGTCGGGGTGCCGACAAAGACCTCCGCCGCAAACACCAGGTTGCCCGCGCCGTCGTCCTTCAGCCAGCTGTACTTGACCGCGGACGGACTTCCGTAGAAGCCGACCCCGAAGTGCTCGCCGCCGATGTTGACAGACGGGTCGATGAACTGGTGGCCGTCCGTGGGGGCGAGCGGTGCCGAAGGAACTGCGGTGTAGGCCTTCCAAGTGCCATCCGGGTTCTTGCCACTCGCGTACCGGACATACGTGATGGGGTGGAGCGGATCGGTCAGGTCCTCGGTGATGCGCGGGGTGCCGTAGTGGTTGTAGTCGTACGTGTACGAGATATCCGTGCTACGGCAGTCGTGGATCTCGATCTCGAAGCCATGGCATTCGGTTCCAGTGTCGTTCACCACATCGAAGTTGTGGATGCTCCCGTAGGCTTGGCTCATCGAACCGCCGGCGTGCAGCGCCCGGAACGTCGCAACCTTGGAAGATTTGCCGAGCCAGGTCTTGCCCATGGCGAACGAGCTTCCCAGCACCAGTACGGCCACTGTCGGGACCGCTGCGAGTAGCCACGGGCGGGACAACACGCGCGCAAATCCTCCATCGACTTTGCGCGTTGTCCTTTTGCGACCGACTGTTTTGTTCCCTGCCATAATCTGTTCCTTGTCTTCAGGCGCCGTTTCGGGTCTTGACGGATTCCCTCCGGAAAACCGGTGGATCGGGAGACACCTGCACCCGCGTTCCACACTCCCACTTTCAGCGGATTCGAGTGCCGAATCATCTGCAGATCGGCATAGTCGGATTCCCGCGTACCAACACAGAGCCGCACTGAAACCGGGAGGGTTCGGTCAATCACTCTGTTTTCGACGCAGGGTTTGCTCCGGTGCCATCCCCATGAACGGAGTTCCGTCCCATCCTCCCGGAGTTGACCAACACCGTGTCGATCCGCCGAAACCGGCGCCCAAGTCTGTTGCCCACGGGATAGGACGGGGACACCGGTTGCCATTTTGCGCCGAACCCTGCCTGCACGTGGTTGACATTGCCGCCCGAAGCCGTTATGGAAAATCCATGGAATCCGGCCGGGACACCGATATGGTCAGCAAGGTCGAAGGCAGTGTTTGCCGCGGTGCGGCTCCGAGAGGTCCCCGCAAAACCCGTCCCGCATGGCACGCACTTGCTTCGAGCGATGTGCTCCGTCATTTCGGCGTCGATCCGGCGACCGGCCTTTCCGATTCCGCGGTGTTGGCGGCCCGAAAGGAGCATGGTTCCAACTCCCTTCCCGAACCGCCTGCTCCCGGACCGGTGGCACGTCTCCTACACTCGTTCCGCAGCCCATTGGTCTTGCTGTTGACGGTTGCGGCGGGCATTGCGGTGGCACTCGGGCATCGCACCGATGCGATCGCCATCGTCGGTGTGATGGTCGTCAACGCCGTGATTGGGGCATGGCACGAGTCCCGCGCCGACCGTTCCATGGCCGCGCTGCGCCACTGGGCGGAAATCGCGGTTCGGGTGGTTCGAGCCGACTTGGAGGTCCGTATTCCCGCCCGCGATCTGGTTCCCGGCGACATCGTCCTGCTCGAAGCCGGGGACGCCGTGGCGGCGGACATCCGTTTGGTGCAAACGTCTCATCTGCAGGCATCCGAGGCGGCGCTCACGGGCGAGTCGGTGCCGGTGCCGAAATCCCTCGGCCCGGTGCCGACGGAGACTCCCGCTTCGAACCGTGCCTGCATGGTGTTTTCCGGAACGTTTGTTACGGCCGGGCGCGGGATCGGGGTTGTCGTGGGCACCGGAGTCGATACCGAGTTCGGCACCATCGCCCTGCTTACCCAGTCCACCCGCCCCCCCGAGACACCCCTCGAGGCACGCATTCGAAACTTCGGGCGAACATTGGCCATCGGGGCTGTGCTGGCCTGCGCTTTGGTGGTGATCCTCGGTGCGCAGCGCAACCACCGTCTCGAAGACATCCTGATGGTGGCTCTCAGTCAGATGGTCTCGCTGGTGCCGGAAGGGCTCCCGGTAGCGGTGACCATTGCGCTGGCGGTCGGGATGCAGCGCATGGCCGGACACGGTGCCTTGGTGAGGCGCCTCGCCGCCGTGGAAACCATCGGCGAGGCCACTGTCGTCTGCACCGACAAGACCGGGACCCTCACGAACAACGAAATGACGGTCCAGCGCGCTTGGGTGCCTTCCGGAAAGATGTTCCGAATCGAAGGCACCGGCTATTCCCCGCGCGGTGCGGTGTTGGACCGAGACGGCCACCCTGCCGGAGACAACCCCGATTTGCGCGCGCTCGCCGAAGGAGGTCTGCTGTGCAGCGACGCCCGCCTGGTGGCGCCGGAAAACCCGCAGGGCGACTGGAGTGTGGACGGGGACCCCACCGAGGGCGCGTTGGTGACTTTTGCCGCCAAACTCGGCCTCGACCCCACACAACACCGGCACGACCATCCCCGGGACGCCGAGCGGCCGTTCGACCCGGAAAAGCAACGCATGGCGACCCGGCATCGCACTCCGGAGGGGGCCGTGCGTGTCTTTGTCAAAGGATCCCCGGAAGCGCTGCTCCGCCTGCTCGACCCGATGCCCCCCGCGCAATCCGATTCCTTCGTGAACGCCGCCAACACCATGGCTTCCCAAGGCCTGCGCGTGCTGGCGGTCGGAGTGGTGGACGGCGACCCGTGGCATGAACGGGTTTCCGGCGACTTGCTGGCAGGTCGGGTTCGGTTGCTCGGGCTGATCGGTCAGATCGACCCGCCACGTCCGGAAGTGCCCGCGGCGGTGCAAGCCTGCCGCCGTGCCGGCATCCGCCCCGTGATGGTGACGGGCGACCATCTCCTCACCGCACAGGCGGTGGCCCGGGCGGTCGGGATCGCCGCCGACGACAACACGTCGGCCGATGGAAGCAAGCTAGAGCACTGGGACGACACCA
>CAZYBA010000012.1:6402-11950 GCA_964646105.1 uncultured Armatimonadia bacterium | reverse complement strand
CGCGGGTCGCACCCGGCCAGAAGCTGCGCATTGTCGCGGCGCTGCAGAAGCAGGGCGAACTGGTGGCGATGACCGGGGACGGTGTTAACGATGGTCCGGCGCTGGCCCGGGCCGATGTGGGAATTGCGATGGGCCGCGGCGGGACCGACATCGCCCGCGCTTCCGCAGACATGGTGCTGGTCGACAACCGGTTCGCGACGCTGGTTGAGGGAATCCGGCAGGGACGTATTGTCGGGGAAAACCTGCGACGGGTGCTGCTGTTCGTGGTGTCGACATCCGTGGACGAGGTGGTGCTGCTGATGCTCTCGCTCGCCGCCGGATTGCCGCTTCCTCTCACCGCGGTCCAAATCCTCTGGATCAACTTGGTGACGGAAGCCACTCTCACGCTGAACTTGGTGATGGATCCGCCCGACGGCGATGTGCTCGCGCGCCCCCCGCGCCCCCGGGACCGCCCGCTGGTCGATCCGGCCATGGGCTGGCGCATCGCACGGATGGCCGCCAGCGCGCTGACCGTCTGCTTCGGATGGTTCGCCACACGGGTGCATGCCGGTGCCACGGTCGAGACCGCCCGCGCGGAGACTTTCCTGCTGCTGGTGCTTTGCCAATGGTTCCACCTGCTCAGCGCCCAATCGGAAACCGGTTCCGCGCTGCGGATCCGGTGGCGCCACCGACCCTGGCTGGCCGGGGGCTTGGCGCTTTCGGTGGCGCTGCAAGCAGCCGTGCTCTTTGTTCCGCCCCTGCCGACCCTGTTTGGGACCACGCGATTCACACCGGTGCAATTGCCCATGCTGATCGCCGTTGCGTCGGCGGTGCTGTGGATCGAGGAACTGCGCAAATGGGTGTCCCGTGCCCGGGCTGAACCTCCCACGGGAACGGTTTCAGGAAGTGGCGAAGTTGAGTGACGATTCCCCACACGCCCAGGGTGGTCGGGCGATCGGTTGCCCGGGTTTCAGGAAGTGGCGAAATTGAGTGACGATTCCGCCGACCCGGAAACCGATGCAACCGTCAACCAGGAACTCCCTTGACGTTTGCAACACACCAAAACAATACACCAGCCGCACAGGACAATGCGGGGCGCCGACGGCGTCGACGCGGGGACGGACGCTGCGAGGCCCTACACCGCCGCCGCGACCGCGTTCATGAAGCGCCGCCGCAGAACCAGCCATTTGTCCTTGTTGTCGCCGTAAACCGCGTTGGTGAGCACGGCCACGGTGGTGTCGTGCATCCAGTCGATCAGCAGGGCGGTGCCGGTATAGCCCGAATGTCCCACGGATTGATCGGGAAAGAGATCGCCGCGCGGCACCAACGGGTTGGTATAGGAAAAGAATGCCAACGTATGCCCGAGCGGTTGGGAAGTTTCGTAGAGAAACTGGGTGCGTACCGGCCCGGAGTACCCACGTTGGCGGCGGCGGCGATGCCCGAGGACCAGTTCGCCGAATCCCGCCACATCGTCGACTGTCCCGAACAACCCGGCATTCCCCGAAACCGAACGTCCATCCGCCTCGATCGCCCGCGCGTTCCCGTCGTGCACCACCCCGTGCAGGGTCACCGGCAACGCGGGTTCGTTTCCCTCCCGGGAACGTGTCGGGGCGATGTCCGGGCCCGGACCGGGCTTGTAGCCGAGCGACTTGAACCCGTAGCGTTTGAAGACGTGCTTGCCCGCCACCTTGTCGAGCGGATCTCCGGCGACTGTTTCCACGATCCTGGCGAGCAGGATGTACCCGAGGCACGAGTATTCGTAGTGTTTTTCCGGCACAGTCGCCGGCAGTTTCAGGATCGCGTCCACCGCGGCGTCGAGGCCTGTGCCGTTCTTGTAGCAGGCGATCCAGCCGGGCAGTCCGGACGTGTGGGTGAGGAGGTGACGGATTGTGATGGCGCGGTGGGGCTCGGCGGCAGGCCCGAGAAAATCGGCGATCGAGGCGCTGAGCAAGAGGTCGCCACGCCCCGCGAGTTCGACCAGGGTGGCGGCGGTGGCGAGGGGCTTGGTAAGCGACGCCAGATCGTAGCGGGAGTCGAGACGGGCCGGCAGGGTGCCGTCGAGGGTGCCGACCGCCGTGCGCAGGACGGTTTCGCCGCCGCGCAGCACATGGACCGTGGCCCCGGGAATGGTTTGGTCATCGACACCGAACTGCAACAAAGCCAGCGCGGTGCGCATCGGATCCTTCATCGGGGAAAACCTCCGGGAACGGGTTGGGGAATTGGGAAACCGCGTCGTTGCGGAATCAGGAACCGAGCTCGCGGCTGCGCGATGTAGCCACCTTCACCGCGTCGATGACCGCCCCGCGCAGGGCGTGTGTCTCCAGCGTGTCGAGTGCGGCGATGGTGGTGCCGCCGGGGGTGGTCACCTGATCCTTAAGTACCGCGGGATGCAGTCCGGTTTCGGTCACCATGCGGCCGGCGCCGAGCACGGTCTGGACCGCGAGGTCGCGGGCGGTGTCGCGGGGAAGGCCCACCCGTACCCCGCCGTCGATCAGGGCTTCGATGAACAGGTAGGCATAGGCGATACCGGAACCCGAAACCCCCACCACGGCGTCCATCTGCGTCTCGGGCACTTCCACCGCTACCCCGACCGCCCCGAAGAGCGCGCGTCCGGTCTCGGTGTGGGGCTGGCCCGCATGTCTGCCACGGCAGATCGCGGTGGCACCGGCGCCGACCAAGGCGGCGGTATTGGGCATGGCCCGCAGGACGGGTTGGCTGGGACTGAGTTCGGCCTCGATGGCGGCGGTGGAGATCCCGGCGGCGATCGAGATCACCAGGCTGTGCGGTGCGAGGCTTTGGCTGATCTGGCGGCTGACATCGGCGACCAGCCACGGCTTCACCGCCAGCAGGACCGTGTCGGCACCCGCCACCGCGTCCTCGACCGATCCGCAGGCAAGCGCGCCCGTCTCGTCCGCCAATGTCTGGAGCGAACCGGCGTGCGTGTCGAACAGGCGCAGGCTGCCAGGAGCGACCGCCTCGGACTGCACCCAACCGCGCACGAGTGCGCCACCCATCTTGCCGGTGCCGATCACGGCGACGGTCATGTCAGGCCGGCTTCCCGGATCGTTCCCACGCCTCGAGCGCGAGGTCGCGCATCAGGAGGCTTTGTTCCCAGCGGTCGGAGAACTCCTTGCCGTCGGGGGTGGTGATCGCGTACCGGGGCGGGCCCAGTTCGGACGAGAACGGCAGGATGTCTCCAGGGCCGGCGTTCTTCCGGAAGCAGCGCATCGCCTCGGTCCAAAGTTCGACAAAGAACCGGGCCCACGGAACCGAGCCGTCGCCGCAGTCCACCTGAACCTGCTCGCCGTTGGAGATGCGCCCATGGATGCAATGGGTGCGCTCCAGAATCGGACGCATCCTCTCCACGGCGTTCTCGCTCTCCCATCCGTAAAACTCGCCCACCACCACGAAATGGCTGAGGTCCGCGGTGATGCAGATCTCGGGGACCCGTTCGATCAAGGCGATGGTCTGGGGAATGGTCTCGGTGAAATTGTTGCGGTGGGTTTCGTAAAAGATCGGAATCCCGGCATCCGCGGCCATTTTCATGCCTTCCCGCACCAATGTTTCGACCGTGTCGAGGGGCGTGAACGCGTCGGCGGGCTGTCCCATCACATACTGGGCGCCGAGTCGGACGGCGCGGTCGATGGTGGCGCGGGTATCGGCGGGGGTGTAGGGTCGGTGTCCGAGGGCGAGCGCGAGGCCATGCCGGTCGAGAGAAACCTTGACCTCCCGCTCGTTATCGTCGGAGAGCCAGCACTCCACGGCCTCGAACCCGGCTGCGGCGACACGTTCGAATTTCTCGTCGAGCGTCCATTCCGTGTCTGCATTCATGGGCAATCGCCCCAGCGACCAGAGAGTGTGCTGGGGGCGCAGCCGCGGGAGGGCGTCACCGCCGAGGTTCAGGGCTCCGGGCATGGTCAGTGACGGTCGAAGAACGACCGCTGGGGCGGCTCGGGGCTTTCGGCGTGGATTTCGACATGCACCGGCGTGAACAGGTAAACCCGGTCACCCACCCGCTCGACATAGCCGTCGAGCCCGTACGTGACTCCGTTCAGGAAGTCGAGCAGGCGCTCGGACATCTCCACCGACGTGCGCTCGAAGTTCACAATCTGGGGCTCGCCTTGCTTCAGGCGATCGGCCACCTTCTGGGCATCGCTGAACGTGGTTGCCGGCATGACCGTGATGGAACTCTGGGGGACAGTATTGATCTGCATCCCCCCGGATCGTTCCGGAGCCTTGCCGTACGTGCTCCAGGGCCTACCCGACTCTTGCGGATCGTCGCCGCCACGGTCGCCCTGTCGCGAGAACCCTCCGAAGAAATTGCGCAATTTGGTCCCGAACCCTTCGTCCACTTCGTCAAAATCATCGTTCTCGTGTGCGTACGCCATCCGATCCCCCTGCATAGACCTATTCCTTGGGTTGACGCGGCCCGAAAAGCGCGGAACCAACCCTGACCAGGGTGGCTCCCTCCTCGACCGCGACCGTGTAGTCCGCCGACATCCCCATTGACAGCTCGTGTCGGTGGGCCGGCGGCATTTTTTCAAACCATTCCCGCATTTTCGCGAAACAGGGACGTGCGTCCTCGGGATCGGCGGAAGGCGGGGGAACCCCCATCAACCCTCGCAAATCCAGGCCGTCGGTGGACGCCACCTGCTCGCACAAACTTTTCAATTGATCGGGTTGGACTCCGGAACGACCGGCGGTTCCGGCCAGATCGACCTGAACCAGCACCGGCAGCACCTTGCCCTCCTCGACCGCGATACGACCCAGCCGGGTGGCCAACTCCGATCGGTCCACGGTCTGGACACAATCGAAGGTGCGTACCGCTACCCGGGCCTTGTTAGCCTGCAATCCTCCGATCAAGTGCCATTCGACCTCGGAATGCTCGCCCAGTTCCCGCCGGCAATCGACGCTTTCCTGGACATAGTTCCCGCCCAAAAGGCGGACTCCCGCATCCACCACCGTGCGCACCGCGTCGACAGGTTGGAATTTCACCACCGCCAACAACCGTACCGCTTGCGCAGACCGTCCGGACCGGGCCGCAGCGACCGCAATCCGCTCGCGGACCGCCGCCACACGCTCCGAAGGAGACCCCGCCGAAAAACCGGAGGAATCAGGCACCAGACTGGCGTGGATTATAACCATGGTCGTCAATAATTGTCAAAGGCGGGAGAACCTACGTATGCGTTTTACCGGGTTTCCGCGAAAACAAGGAGCCAACCGGTGAAAAAAATCAGCCGGTGCGCGGTCCGCCATGCCTGAGAACACACACGGGAAGGGCAACGTCCCTCGCAGCTTGCGGCGCGCAACAGCCGGATCGGCGCGCGGTGGATTGCGCCGGCGCGCGGGCCGGATCGGGTCGAGAAAAACACCTGTGAAAGGATTCAGCCGGCGCCCTCGTGCATGATGCCGTCCTCGATCCGCAAGATCCGGTCCGCCGCCCGGGCCAGACGGTCGTCGTGGGTGACCATCAGGAACGCCACGCCGGTTTCGCGGGCGATCTCGCGCATCAACGCGAACACTTCCGCGCCGGAGCGGCTGTCCAGATTGCCGGTTGGTTCGTCCGCGA
>CAZYBA010000012.1:0-6392 GCA_964646105.1 uncultured Armatimonadia bacterium | reverse complement strand
CAGCGCCCGCACAATGGCATTGCGCTGCTGCTGACCGCCCGACATCTGCGACGGCCGCTTGCGCAACTGCGGGGTCAGGCCCACCCGGTCGAGCAGGTGCAACGCGTACTCCAGATCCTCTTTGTCGGGCCGGCCCTTGCGGATCGTGACCGGCATCAACGCGTTCTCCAAGCACGTGAATTCGTCGAGCAGGTGGTGGAACTGGAACACAAAGCCGATCTTGTTCCCGCGCAGCTCCGCCAAACCGTCGCTTCCCAGCCCCGCGATCTGCGTTCCGTCGATCGCCACCGTGCCGGACGTGGGCGTGTCGAGCGCCCCGAGGATGTTCAACAACGTCGATTTTCCCGAGCCGGACTGGCCGATGATGGCGACAAACTCTCCGCCGTAGACAGTCATGTCGACCCCGTGCAGCACTTCGACGGGATTGGGGCCGCCGAGCCCGTAGGTCTTGCGCAAGTCCACGGTATGGACAATCGGGACGCGCCCGGAGTCGAACTTGGTTTCAGCCGCCACGGATCACCTCCACGGGGTTGAGTCGGGACGCACGCCGGGCAGGGAGCCAGGCTGCAATGAGGGTGGCGGCCAATGTCGCACCCACCGCGCCGCCGAAAATCATCGGGTCGTAGATGATGTTGAACAACTTGTCGGCCTTGCCGAAACGCGCGGCCTGCGGGATGTCGGCGAGCGCGCGCAAGATGCCCAGCGACCAAAGGCAACCGACGGCGGAGCCGGCGATCCCGACCCCGAGCCCCTCCAGCGTGAAGACCGTCAAGATCTGCCGGTCCCGCGCCCCGATCGCCTTCAGGATCCCGATCTGCCGGCTTTTCTGAATGACACTGACAATCAACACCGACGCGATGGCGAACGCCGAGGCGAGCAGGACAAACGCGCAGATCATCAGGCGGGTCGAGTTCTGCGACTGGATGGCGTTCAGGATGAACCCTGAATCCTTCACCCAAGAATCCACCTTGTAGGGGAGGGTGGCCGCGATTTGCTCCGCCACCTTTCCGGCCGCGAACGGATCCTCGAGCTTGAGCTGGATCGATGTCACATTCTGACCCGTGGCGAACAGGCTCTGCGCCGCACGCAACGTGCAAAACACCTGGCGAAGGTCCGATTGGGCATTCCCGGTTTCGAACAAGCCCGCCACCCGCAAGGTCGCGGAAACTCCCTGCTGCGACTGGATGAGAACCCGGTCGCCGAGTCGGACACCGGCTTCCTCGGCGAGGCGCACGCCCATGACAATGTCCTCGGGGCCGATGTCGAGCCAGCGACCGAACACCATGTCCTTCTGGATGGGGGAAATCCGCTCCAGCTTGAAGGGATCGCCGCCCGAAACCGACACCGGAAAACGCTTGGCCCCGCGGGTCAGGAACGCGCTGCCGCCCACGCCGGACGCAACCACTTTAACGCCGGGAAACTGGGCAAGTTGGGTCTCGAGACGTTTCCACTGCTCCAGATCGGTGCGCTGCTGGACCTGCTTCTGTTTGTCGGATGCGTAGAAGGCATCCGGTGCCATTCCCGCGGCGGTGGCCACCTTGTCGAGGGTGACCGGGGCCGGGTCGGGCGCCTTGACCGTCACGTGGGGCAACGGCCCCACCAAATCGTTGACAAACCGCTGCTGAACGCCCGTGATCAGGGTCTGGATGAAGATGATGACGGTGACCGCGATGGCGACGGCGAGGACGGTGAGGACGGATTGTCCACCACCGCTCACCAAATGGCGCCAGGCCAGGGTTGCTTCGAAGCGCACGGCCTCAGCCCTTGGCTTTCGGGGCGGGCACCGGCGACACACTGTCGCCGACCTTGCGCCCGGTCGGGTCCACCACCACCGCGTCGGACGAGGTCAGGCCTTCCGCGATCGGGAAACCGTCCGCACCCGGCGCCCCGACCTTGACCGGCTTGCGGGCGATCTTGCCACCCTGGACAACATAGACAGCGGAATCGCCCCCGATGGTCTGCACTGCGGTGAGGGGAACCACCAGCATCTTCGCGCCGGAACCCACCACGATGTTCACCGAAAGGGTTTGACCGGGGCGCAACCAATCCGGGGGATCCACCGGCGTGAGCCGTACCTCGACGGTTCCGCGGTCGGTGTCCACCTGCGCGCCGACTTGACGGATACGCGCCTTGAACTGCTCTGCCGGAAATGCATCCGACGCCACCACGGCTTCCTGTCCGGTCTTTACCTTCCCGAGATGGATTTCGTCGACGTCGATGCGGATCTCCGGCGTGGACGTTCGGACCAGGCGGACCAAGGGAGCGTTCATGCCCGCGAGCCCGCCTGCTTCGGTCAGCACCGAGGTGATGGTTCCGGCGAACGGCGCCTTCACCAGCGCATCGCCGACGCGTTTCTGCGCGACATCGACCGCACGTTCGGCCTCGCGCAGCCGGGCCATCGCGACATCCACCGCCGCTTGGGCGTCCGCGATCCGCTCGAGAGCCACGGTTCGTGCCGCGGCAGCCTCGACCTTGCGCCCCTCGGCCACCCGGATGTCCTCCGGACGGGGGGTCGCGCGCAGGGTGGTGCGTTGTGCTTCTCCGGACGCCTTGGCGCCGACGAGGGTGGCTTCCGCGGCGGCGAAGCCGGGCTTCGGCGTTCTCCATCGCGCGCTTGGCGACGGTCGCGGCGGTGCGTGCGGAATCGGCTGCCGCCTTGGAAACCGCACCGTCCTTGACCAGCCCTTCCTGACGTTCGAGGTCGCGGACCGCTTGCTCGTAACTGGCTTTGGCCTGGAGCGCCTGAGCCTCGGCTTGGTCGCGCTCTTCGCGGGTCGGGCCCTCCTCGAGTTCCTGCAATCGTTGCCGTGCCGCGAACAGGCGCGCTTGCGCGACCGCGACCGCCTGCTTGGTTTCGGCTTCGAGGCGTGCGAAATCGGAGGGGAGCGGCGGGCGGGACGCCAGCCGTACCTGAGCTCCCGCGGTCCGGACTGCGTCGTCTGCGGCCTCCCACTGCGCCTTGGCGGCACGTCGTGCAGACCTCGCCTGGGCCAGCTGGGCCCGCGCGGTGGCGAGGGCGACCCGCGCCTGGGATGCCTGGGCCTCGAGGACGGTGTCGTCGATGCGCGCGACAATCTGGTCGGGTTCCACACGGTCGCCTTCCCGCACCAGGACCTCGGCCACACGTCCGGAGGCCTGCGAGCCGACACTGGTCTCGATTTCCCCGCGCAGGCGACCGGACACCGCGATCGATGTCACCACCGTCTTTTCAACCGGGGAGACCACCGGAACCGCGATCGGGCGCGACCGCATCCAGCCGAACCCGCCCGCCACGGCGACGATCGGAATCGCCCACCACACTCTTTTCGAAATCGCTGACGCCATGTCCGCCTCCGCGGCATAGACAAACGCGATGGGGCAATGGTTCCCCCAACCGCGGCCTCCCGGCATCGGGAAGGGTTCGGGTCGGTGTGGCGGTCAGATCCGCGTGTCGCCGCCGGTCCCCGGCTGCCGATCGACAGGCTTGTCGCGGGAGCGCGCACCGGTGGGTTCCCGGGGCGGCAGGGTCTGGCGGTGACGAATGGTTCACGATCGAGTCCGCCTCGCCGTCCTTGCCCGGGGGGGACGCCGCAAGGTATGATTCCCTCCGTGTCGCGCCCCTACAACGGCCCTGTCCGTACCCGTTTCGCCCCCAGCCCGACGGGCTTTCTCCACGTAGGAGCGTTCCGTACCGCGCTCTTCTCGTGGTTGTGGGCCCGCAAGCATCGTGGCAGCTTCGTTCTCCGTGTGGAAGACACCGATCAGGCCCGCCTGGTCCCGGGTTCGCTGGAGAGCATTGTGGCGTCGCTGCGCGCCCTCGGCCTCGACTATGACGAAGGCCCCGACAAGGTTTCGGTCGCCAAACTCGACCCTGCCAAGTACGGCCCCTGCAACCCCGACCTACTTCCCGCCGATGGAGGCGCGTACGGTCCCTACTTCCAGTCGCAGCGCCTCGAACGCTACCGGGTGCTGCTGGACGAATTGGTGGAGACCGGCAAGGCCTACTTTGCGTTCGAAACCAAGGAAGACCTCGAACTGCAGCGCGCCGCCTGCGATGCCCGCAAGGTGCCGTTTCTCTACAACCGCCACTACCGCGACTACCCGTTGGCCGAGGCCCGCAAGCGGGTCGCGGACGGCGAACCGCATGTGGTCCGCCTGAAGATGCCGGTGGACGGCAACATCGTGGCGCACGACCACCTTCGGGGCGAAATGATCTGGGACGCCAAGACCCAGGACGATTACATTATTCAAAAGGCGGACGGTTTCCCGCCGTACCACTTTGCGGCAATGGTCGACGACCATGACATGGCGATCAGTCACGTGCTGCGTGGCGACGACTGGTTGCCGTCGCTGCCGAAGCATATCCAGGTCTTCCATGCGTTCGGTTGGGAACCCCCGATTTTCGTGCACACGCCGAATGTCCTGGCACCGGGCGGTGGCAAGAAGCTTTCGAAGCGGCATGGCGCCAAGCCCATCTTGGGGCCGGTGCCGGAACTCAAGGACGGAATCCCGACCGGCGAGATGACCGAAGGGTTGGTGAACGGCGAGGGTTTCCTGCCCGAGGCCATTGTCAACTTCCTCGCCTTGATCGGCTGGTCTCCCGGCGACAACCGCGAGGTCATGTCGGTGGACGAGATCGTGGACGCGTTTTCGCTGGACGCCATCTCGCGTTCCGGGGGCGCGTTCGACGCCGACAAATTGCTGTGGATGAACGGTGTCTACATCCGCCAGCTTTCGTCCGACGAACTGGCGTCCCGGTCCCGTCCGTTCCTGACTGCCGCGGGCCTTCTGTCGGACGATTCCACCGCCGACGAGATTGCCTATGCGGGTCGTGCGGTGGCGTTGGAGCAGGAAAAGATCGGACGTCTCGACGAGACCCCGGGTCTGGTGGACTTTTTCTTCCGCGAACCGACGATCGAACCGAAGGCGGCGCAGAAGTGGCTCTCCAAGCCGGGCACCGACACCTACCTCGGCGCGCTTGTCACGGCGTTGGACGCGCTTCCGGATTGGGCCTCGGCGGCGATCGAGGAAGCGGTACGTTCCACCGCGTCGGGACTCGGACGCGAGAAGGGCGATGCCACGCATCCGGTGCGTGTCGCCGTCACCGGCCGGGAAATGGGCCCGAGTTTGTTCGATTTGATGGAAGTGCTGGGCCGCGAAACGGTGTTGCGCCGCCTCGCAGTGGCGTTGGAGGTGGCGGGTGGCCGAGCCCATCCTTGACCTCTTCGCGCTGTTCGGTCCCATTCCTCCGCGGACCGCAGAGATGGGTACGGAGGGGCTGAAGACGGTCCATGCCGCCACCGGGGTGGCGGGTGCGCTCGCGATGTCGACTCGTGGGATCCACCACAGCGCGACCGCGGGCAACCGTGAAACCCAGAAATTGTGCGGGGAATCCGGCGGACGTCTGCTGCCCATCGGGGTCGTCGATCCGCGTGCGCCCGACATCGGTACGTTGCCCGGCGGAGTCCGCGCCATCGCGGCGTTTCCTTCCCAGCAGGGCTGGCCGGTGCGCCATGCCGCTTTCGAGCGCAGCCTGCGCCAGATGACGGAAACGGATCTGCCCGTACCGTTCCTGTGCGATGTCTCGCGACCCGGCGACGCGACCGCCGTCGGGGAGCTTTTGGAGAAGACCGGGATGAGTGCGCCGGTCCTGCTTCTCGGTGTCGGCGCCGAGAACCTCTCGGAGGCTGCCGTGGTGGCGTCCGGACTACCCCAGGTTGTCATCGGTACGGAATTGCTGTTGGGGATCGGCGACGTGGCGCTGGCGGTGTCGCTCGTGGGGGCGTCCCGGGTCGCGTTCGCGTCCGGCTGCATCGCCCGACGTTCGCTGCGCGCTTCGGTGGCGGTGGTGCAGGCGGCGGAATTGTCGGATCCCGACCGGACAGCGGTCCTTTCGGGGAATGCGCGACGATTCTTGTCCGGAGGGGGTGCCGGATGATTGTCGACGTTTGCTGCCACTGGGGCCCGTCCCCGGCGTGGGCGCAGTGGCACGACCCGGCGACCGTACGTCGCATGATGCTGGCGCGCGGGATCACCACCGCGTGTGTGATGTCGTCCCTGGCGCGTCGTTACGACATGGTCGCGGGCAACGAACCCGTGATGGATGTGATCAAGGGGGAACCGGGCGACTGCCAGTTGCGCGGTTGGCTGGTCATCCATCCGGACCAGCACGACGAAGCGTCGGCGTTGATGCGGCGTCATTTGTTTTCCAACAATCTGGTCGGTGCGGCGTTGCATCCGGACCCGGTCACCGGCGACCCGGTCACCGTCGAACGTTACCGGGAACTCCTGATGGTGTTCCGCCGCTACAGCAAGGCGCTTCTCATCCACACCCCGACCGCCGAGGCGATGAACCATGCGGTGGACGTCGCATCGTTCATGAACACCATCAAGGTCGTGGTGTCGGGCATGGG
>CAZYBA010000011.1:22988-23219 GCA_964646105.1 uncultured Armatimonadia bacterium | reverse complement strand
GCGGCACTCTGTCACCGGTATGCCCCGGCGCGGAGACCGTCCGGAGATCCGCGCGGCTCGTGCCACGCCCCCTGGTCGACCAGGCCGGCCGGACGAGCGCCAAGAAGAAGAAACCGTGACGGACCTGCCGATATAGATGTAGTCCCGAGGGACCTGCCTCTCACGCGACGCCCGAAAAAACAACCGGTTTGCGATTATTTTCGATTTTTTGGTGTGGCATGCAACTTGCAG